>JADGCO010000112.1 GCA_015228935.1 Magnetococcales bacterium
AAATCGTTCCGGAAAAAATGTCCTGGCCACCGATTCGGCATGCGTTTGAAAAGGCGATGGCTGCCAACATGACGGCAGAGGAGTTGGAATTTTACGACAACGCCGGGATTGCCATTGCCGACAAACGGGGAGCCATCGAGCAGGCCCTGGAAGATGGCAGGGTAAAAGGCATTCAGGAAGGCATCCAAAAAGGCATTCAGGAAGGTATCCAAAAAGGCATGGCCAACGTTTTGCTCCAAATACTCCGGCGGCGTTTTCCCGACCTGCCTGCCCAGGTTGAGGTGCAAGTGCTGGCTGCCGATCTTGACCTATTGCAGGTGTGGACAAACCGGGCCATGGATGGCTGTGCGTTGCCGGATATTTTCCTATAAGTAAAGTACTCCCCGGTCGATCAGGTCATCGAGATACTTTTCCAGAGGGGGATTGCTGCCCCGCAATCCGGCAGCCACACGCCTTGCCCAGGTCAGATATTCCTGGCGGCGCTCCAGGGGCCAATCGGGAGGGGGATTGGTCAGAAGATCGGTGATGTTGCAGCACAGGTCGGCCAGTTTGAGCATTTTGGCCGGTTGGGATTTACTGCCGGCCTTTTCCACCTGCAATTGTTTGCGGGTGGCTTTGGGAAGGGTTTTGTCGTCGGAGACCTCCTGGACGAGCTGTGCCACGGTCGGGCCGAAATGGTGGGTCAACTCTTCCGCCGTGGTGGCCGTATCTTCCAGGGTGTCATGGAGGATTCCTCCCAGCAAAACAGTCATGTCGGTGATTTTTCCCACCCGGGCCAGGGTTTCGGTCACGGCAATGGGATGGTTGATGTAGGGTGTGATGCCATCTTTGCGTTTTTGTTGGCGATGCTTGTCGGCAGCGAATTGCAGCGCCCGCAACATCAGTTCCATCTCCATGCCTGCCCCTCAAATGAAAGACTGGGATGGAGGTCCAGGGGGAAGCGGCTCTGCCCTTCCTCCTGGCGGGGTTTGGGGCAGAGCCCCAACAAAATCTTTCATGTTCAAATCCTTGATTAGAAATGGTTCTGAATGGTTACAAACGGATCATTTATCGTTGAGAAAACCCTGTTCCCGGGCCACCGGATGGACATTGGGAAAATAGATCCGGCTGTAAAACTGGCTGATGCTGGTGGACCAGGGTTCGCCTGCGCTGCGGGTGACCTGTTTCCAGTGATCTTGCAGGGTCTGGTCGTAGAGGTCGATGGCTTCCGCCAGGCCGGTCTCCTGGTAGTGTTCATCGTGGCGGAAGGTGTTGAGGGGCAGGCGTGGCTTGGGGTGGGAGGGGTTGGCTGGATGGCCGAGACACATGCCGACCACCGGAAAGGTGTGGCGGGGCAGATGCAGCAGGTCGATCATGGCGCGGGGGTTGGCACGGATGGCCCCGATAGGAACAATGCCCAGTCCCAGGGATTCGGCGGCTGTCATCAGATTGCCCAGGATGATCCCGGCATCGACGGCACCGACCATGGTGCTTTCCAGGCTTTCCTGGATGATCTGGGTTGCACCGGCCTTGGCCACGCCCAGACCGGTCTTGTGAAAATCAATGACCAGGGTGATGAAGACCGGTGCCCGGGCGATCCATGGCTGGCCACCGGCAATGGCGCTGATGCGCTGACGTTTTTCCGGGTCGCGGGTCACCACAAGGGAAACTTGTTGGCCGTTGATGGACGAGGGAGCGTGTTGGACCGCCGTGATCAGGGCGGTGAGCATTTCTTCGGAAACCGGTTGATCGGTATAGGCCCGGATGCTGCGGTGATTGTTCAGGGTGTGCAGGGTTGTGTTCATGAGGGGACCTTCTTTCATGTATTCAATTATTTATGACCAACGGCTGCCTGGTGACATTGGGCATTGCAATACATCCGGTCATGATCCAGCACGACGGTATTCAGGGGAATCCGGGTGCCGCAATGATCACAGGGCACGAGAGGTTGGGGGGTGAACAGGGGAGGGACTTGCGGTTTGGGCGGGTTGAAAAATCTTCGCCACCGCGTGCGCAACCACGAATAGGCGAAGGATGCCAATATGAAAAGCAGAATCAGTCGGGTGAATCCCATGGGTATCTCTTTCGCAATCCTGGTCTTGTAAAAGGTTCTGCCGGCTTTTCAATCTGCCTGGCGAGGATGACGGATTGTGGCGATTTCCCGGGCGGCACGGGTACTGAAATCACCCAGCAGACGACTCATGGCGGCCACCAGGGTTGGATAATCGGTGCCGGGGAGCGGATCGCTGCTCCAATGGGCGCGGCGTTCCACCACGGGCACTGTCTCATGACTGACAAACAGCCGCCAGAGCAGATCCAGAACCACCCGGCCATCGGCATCCTGTTCAAAGCGGTACACCTCGGTGGCCAGTCGGTATGTGGTCGGCAACAGCAGGCGCGGCGACTGGGGAAAAACCCGGTCATGACCCAGCAAATGGGCCAGATTGGTGGCCAGGGTCCGGGTCATGTTGTCCGCCAGGGTATCCCCCCATTGGTGTATTTCGGAAAGAAACAGTTCATTGGGGCCGGGCCGGGTCACGATCTGGGAGCGGTTCAGGTAGGTGGGAATCGAGACCTGGAGAATTTCCAGGGAAAAATCGGCTGGCAGCGCTGGACGGATGGAAGGTTGGTCGGTGGCGGTGGGGGTCAGTAGAAAATGACGCAACAAGGCACTGTTGTCCCGGCTTCCGGTGGAGGTGCAGGCGACCAGCATGAAGGAGAGACACAGGCAGAGAGTCCGTCGAACACCGGGGCTGCGGTCATGTTTCCAGACTGAATGCAAGGCCATGTCAGCGTTTTTCCTCCTTTTGGCGGCCAAAGAGGAGTGATTGGGGATTTTGCGAAAGCAGGGAACTCAAGGTGCGCAAGGCCCTGGCTGCCGCAGAGACCTCTTGCAGGGTCTCCACGAGAGAATAATGGAGCGGGGCCTCGGGGGCCAGGAGTTTGCCGGTGGTGGCCAGGGTCTGATTGGCCTGTTCCATGGTGTTCCGTGTTGCATCGACCATGGGTCCGGTGCGTTTGGCCAGGTCGGCCGTCAGTCGTTCGATGGCATGAAGTGAATCCTGCAATGCCTTGATGGAATGGGTGATTTCCGGGCCATTCACCAGGCGGTTGGTCCCGGAGACCGTGGCCAGGAGTTCCTGGCTGATCTGTTCCAGGGGCATCTCCTGCAAGCGGGTCAGGAGATGAGTCGTGGCCTGGGCAATCTCTTCGAAGCTGCCGGGAATGGTGGGCAGTTCCGGATAGTCGGCGTTGACGTGCAGCAACTGGATGGGGGTTTCCGGGTAGAAATCCAGGGCCACCAGACGCTGGCCGGTCAGATGGTTGCTCGTTTCCAGGCGGGCACGCAGGCCGTTTCGGATCAAAGGCTCGAAAAGTTCCTTTGCCGGGGAGGAGATCATTTCCCTGCCGACAATTCTTTCCGGTTCCAGACGGATCAGGACCGGGATGCGGATGGTGGCATCCTTGGGGTCATAGGTCAGATGGACATCCATCACCGAGCCGACCTTGATGCCACGAAACTCGACCGGGGCACCCACGTTGAGACCGCGTACCGAGCCATCGAAATAGAGAATGTAGTCAATCCGGCGGGTGAAGGTCTCTTCGTTGGTGCTGTCGAAATCATCGAACAGACGAAAGCGGGTGCCGTTGGCGGCGGGTTGGTTGCGGCTGGAGTCGGTCAGGGTGTCGAAGGAGATACCGCCCACGAGAAGGGCCTGGATGGAGGCGGCCTTGAGACGCAAGCCATTGGCATCGACGGTGGCCTGGATGCCGCTGGCGTTCCAGAAGCGGGTATTGGTGCGCACAAGCTCGTGGTAGGGTGCCCGGATGAACACATGAATGTTGACTCCCTGACCGTCGCTGGCCAGGTCATAGCCCTGGACCTCTCCCACGGAAATGCCATGAAAGTTGACCGGCGAGCCGACGGTGAGGGAGCCGAGCCGTTCCGAGTGCAGCAGAAAGCGGTTGCCGGGGGTTCCCTGCCGCACGACGGGGGGGGTTTCCAGTCCGATGAAAGTCAGGTGAGGCTCGCCGGGACCGGGATCCATTTCGATGAAGGCTCCGGAGACGAGCGTGTTCAGTCCGGTGATGCCGCTGGCGGTCAGACGGGGACGCACCACCCAGAAACGGGTTCCTTCGCGCACATGCGGGGCGGCGTTTTTGACCAGTCGGGCCTGCACCATGACCTGACTCAAATCGGGACTGAGCGTGACTTTGGCAACGCTTCCCACTTCCACATCCTTGAGTTTGACCCTGGTACGGTTGGGTTGGAGGCCGTCGGCGGTCTTGAAGTTGATGGTGATCAGGGGGCCTTGTTCGGACCAGATGTCGTAGGCAGTCCAGATGGCAATGATGGCCGCCACCAGGGGGATCAGCCAGAAGGGAGAATAAGTGAGCCGGGTCACGGGTACGGCTTCGGGAAACGCAGCCGCATCCTGGAGATTGTTGCCGGATGGTGCAGAAAAATCTGCCACCTTCTGGAAATTTCTGCCGGATGATTCGGAAGGGGATGGCCCTTTTTGTTCTTCAGTCATTTTTCACCCAGAGCAGGCGCGGGTCGAAGGCCTCGGCGGCCAACATGGTGACCACCACCACAGCGGCAAAAAAGACGGCTCCCGGGCCGGGATGGATGGTGGCGATTTCGCCCAGATCCACAATGGCCACCAGGATGGAAATCATGAATATGTCAATCATGGACCAGCGTCCGATGAGTTCGATCCACCGGTAGATATGCGTGCGTTGCCGGCGGTGTTTGTTCTGGCGACGGTGGATGGAGAGGAGGAGTCCGGTGAGGATCAGGAGTTTCAGGATGGGAACCAGGATGCTGGCGACAAACACCACCAGGGCCAGAAGCCACATGCCACTGTTGGCAAGATGGGCCACGCCGCTCAGGATGGTATCGGATTGTTTCTGGCCGACACGAATGACCGTCATGATGGGCAGGAGGTTGGCAGGGATGTACAGGATGGCGGCGGTGATGACCCATGCCCAGGTACGGTTCAGGCTGTCCGGTTTGTCATGCCCGGGGTGCAGACCGCAACGGCGGCATGGTTGTGCATGAGAGGTCGCTTCCAGACCGCAGAGAGGACACTGTCGGGTTGGGGAAGCCGGGGGATCGGCAACCGGCATCCGGCTCCAGAGCAGGTCCGGGTCCAGATAATATTGGCCAACGATCATGGAGAGCATGGCCGCCGTGAAACAAAACAGGGCCGGACCGGGGGTGACGGTGGCCATTTGTGCCAGTTTGACATAAGCCACCAGGACGCCGAGCAGATAGACTTCCAGCATGCTCCAGGGGCCGATGGTCAACACCCGACGCCAGATGTGTCCTGCATGGCGGGGAATTATTCCCAGGCGCAGGGGGAGCAATACGTAGATTTGGCCTGCCTGGTTCAACAACGGGGCCACAATGCTGGTCAGCAGGACCAGTGTGGCGAGTTCCCATGACCCGGACTGATAGAGGGTTGCAACCCCTGTTCCCAGGGTGATCTCGTGGAGTTGTCCGTTCAGTTCCAGGGTCAAAAACGGCAACAGGATGGCCATGGTCAGCAGGATGGATCCGGTCACCACCATGGCCAGGGTCCGGTCCAGGCTGTCCGGGTGAAAGCGGCGCAGGACCCGATCACAGCGTTGGCAGCGCAGGGCACGGATTCGGGGTGAGAGTGCCGGCAGTTTTTGCGGCAGGGCACACTCCGGGCAGGTTGTCACCCTGGTGCCTGGATGTGATTCCGGCAGGGGATTGTGTCTGGTGCGGATCATGCATGAATTCATGGTTGCCAGGGTTGTTGTTCAGTTTCAGTTTTCAGACGAGTTGATACAGGGGCCGCATATGAGAGACGATCGTGAACCCATCCCCGATGAGGGTGAACCCGTGATTCGTTTCCGTTCCGATGCCATACGGTGCCCGGTTTGCCATGGATATCCCGGACGCATCTACCGTTGTGATCGGTGTGGAGAGGTTCGCTGTGGCATGCTTGACTGCCGTGGCAGTTTCCATGTGGGTCCTGGCTGGGCCGGTTCCGGATCCCAGTGCCGGCATTGTGGCGCGGGACACTATCGCATCCTGAACTGTGCCAGCAGGGAGATGGATGAATTTTTGTACGAGTACCGCCAATTCAAACTGTCGCTGGATGAAGATCCGGTGACGGAGATGGCTCCGGTGAAACCGCCCGCTGCTGTCGCCACCTCCGGTTTCCGCAAATACCAGATGCCGGAGTTTGGCCAACAGTAGGGGATGGTCATATTCTAAGATGGGGTTTTTGGCGGTGGAGCCGGCAAAAATCGATGCACGGCTTTCAAGAGCTGATCCTGTCCTTTGAACGGTTTGACGATCCAGCCGTTTGCACCCAGATCCTTGCCCTGATTGCGGAGCGTGATGTCACTCTCGGTGGTCAGGAGCAGGATGGGTGTGAAATGGTGGGCTGGATCGGCACGCAGGTGTTGCAGCAGGGTCAAACCGTCCATGTGGGGCATGTTCAGGTCGGTGATGACCAAGTCCACCGGGGTCTCGGCCATTTTGGCAATGGCTTCGACGCCATCCTTGGCTTCGATGACCTTGTAGCCCGCGTTTTCCAGGTTGATGACGATCATTTTGCGAATACTGACCGAGTCGTCCACCGTCAGGATGGTGGGTGTTTTCATGGTCGAAAGCTCCGTTTGCGCTGGTTCCCCCTTGTCTCATGACAAACCCTCTCCGGGACAGATTATCCCAACTCCCCGGCTTGTTCACGACACATTTTGTTCCGGATCTGCCATTTTTTGTATCACCCTGTTACATTTTGTGCAGATTTCGGATTGCGTCTGGCGCAATCTCTTCGTAAATTCTTTCCTGATGTAAAAATTGAATCTCCGGTCCGCACGCCGGACATTGAAATCATGGGGAGGCATTGCTGCGGCAGTGTGCGGGTCAACCGCGTGCAACCCTTCTGAAAACAGGCTACCCAGGCAAGGTGAGGAAATGAACTGGCTCAAGAAGATATGGGAACAGTTGCGCACGCCAAACTCCCAGGTACCCATGGGGTTTCTCCTGCTGGGCGGGTTTATTGCCGGGATGGTGGGTTGGATCGGGTTCAATGGGTTGCTGGGCGTCACCAATTCAACTGAGTTTTGCGTTTCCTGCCACGAAATGCAGTGGCCCTATGAAGAGTACAAAAAGACCGTTCACTACTCCAACCGGAGTGGCGTGCGGGTCGGCTGTGCTGATTGCCATGTTCCCCAGGCAAACAGCGTTGGGGGATGGTTTGCCAAAATGCAGGCCAAAATCATGGCTGCCAAGGATACCTATCACCATATCATGGGTACCTACAACACCAAGGAAAAATTTGAAAAAGGTCGTTGGGGCATGGCCCAGTCGGTTTGGGGAAAAATGAAGGCACGCGGGGGGCAGGAGTGTTTGAATTGTCATAATTTCAGTGCCATGGACCCCGAAAAACAGGATCGCATGGCCCAGAGAAAACATGCCAAAGCCCAGAAGGAAGGACAATTGTGTATCGATTGCCATACGGGCATCGCCCACAAGGCGGCAGAAGAGCCCAAGTCCGAGAAAGAAGAGAAAAAAGATAAAAAATAATGGGTTGTCCAGGGGGGCGATGACCGCTCCCCCCTCTCTGCCAATCGGTGTCCTTGCCTGCAATCGAAAACAGGGCGGCTTGCAGTGGATTGTTCCTTTAAGTTATTACAAGGGAGAAAAGAAGGTTATTTCAGGACGGCTTCCATCGAAATCGCAATTGGCTCATTTGTGAGCAGAAGACCCATCCACTCTTCAAGTACAGGTGTTTGACATGCAATGGGCAATGCACAAAAAGGGTCTTTTTGCTCTGTCGATGCTTTGCAGCGGACTTCTGCTGCCCATGGACGGCCTGCCCGATGACCAGCCTCCAAAGGATTCCCAGACCGTGGCCACAGCGGAGACGACTTCAGCCAATGAAGATCCGTTGGCCCAGCGTCAATTCCAGGATTTGCTGGCGGTGATGGAGGAGACCACGAGCCTGGCTACCAAGACCAGGCTGAATGCGGATTTTGTCCCGGGCATGGTGACCGTTTTGCGCGGGGAAGATCTGGAACTGCGTGGCATCCACACCCTGAAGGAAGCCATGAATCTGGTGCCGGGAATTATTGAAAATGAAAGCAATTATACCATATCGGTCCGCGGGGTCGGCAACTGGTCAACCGGCAAGCTCAGACTGCTCGTCAATGATCTGCCTTTCACGGAAACCCTGACTGCCGGCAGCACGGCGATCTATTCCATGCCTGTGGAGATGATTGATCGTATTGAGGTTATTCGCGGGCCGGGATCTGCGGTCCACGGCGAGTATGCTTTCAGTGGGGTCGTCAATGTCATCACCCATCAGCAGGGGCGGCGGGTGTTTGCCGGTTATGGCAGTTTCAATACCGTGGCCGGTGGCGGTCGGTATGCCATATCTCAGGGGGATTGGTATGGCAACATCAATCTGGCGGGATGGGATTCGGATGGGACCCCGGCCTGGGTGGAAAAAGATACCCTGGCCGGTCTGGCCCCTTTCGGCATGGATAAAATATCGTTTGCACCTGGTTACACCAACGAAAGAATTCGCTCAGACATTGCCATCATGAAACTGGGTTACAAAAAAACCTCCCTGACCGCCCAGTTTACCCAGGTGGCAAACGGTGACGGGATGGGTCTGCTCAACATGCTTCCTGCCCAGGACAAGCGACTGACCACGGAAAATCGCAACCAGAACGTCGAAATCAGACATGAATTCGATCTCATGTCCAGATTGCCGGTGACGCTGAAAGCGGGTTATGCGGACTATATGCTGGATATTGATCGCACCTATTTTGCCCCCCCAGGTTTCAACCAGCAGCGTGCCGATCCGGCTGCCGATGGCAGCATGGTGGCGAGTACGCATGCCATGGAAAAAAAGTTCTATACAGGTATTTTCGGTGACTGGAAGGGTTGGGATCGGCACATCCTGTCCATGGGCGTGGATTGGGCCAGCATGGGTTTGGGGGATGTCAGGACCCTGAGCAACGTGAATCCCATGACGGGTGCGGCAACGTCTGCCATGCTGAGTTGGGGGCCTCAGTATGACTGGGTGTTGGAGGATCCTGGCCAGCGGCGCATTCTGGGTCTTCTGTTTCAAGAGCAATGGCAGGCCAGCGATACCTTGTCTGCAACCCTGGGGTTGCGTCATGACCGTTACAGCGATGTGGGCGAAAGCCTGGCCCCGCGTCTGGCCCTGGTCTACCATCCGGCAGGCAACCATATTTTCAAGGCCCAATACGGCACGGCGTTTCGTCCCCCGTCATTCATGGAACTGTATTCCAACAACATTGTGATGCGCTCCAACCCTGATATCAAACCGGAAACCATAAAAACCATTGATCTGGGCTATATCTATCGGGACGAAGAGAGCGTCGGTCGCCTCACCCTGTTTCATTCGGAACTGCGGGACATGATTGATTTGACACCCGGCGCAACCGGCAATACGCAACGTTTCGCCAATGTGGCGGACGTTGACCTGAATGGGGTGGAACTGGAACTGGAGAAAAAGCTGACCTCCAACCTCAAACTGGATGCCAACGTCTCCTACGTGACCACCCGGGACAAGGCCACTCGCCACGAACTTCCCGGTACTTCCAACTGGACCGGCAACCTGGGCATGATTTATCAGCCATTGCCGGACTATTCCCTGGCGTTGCAAACCCATTACAGAGGCCGTTGCAATCGGGCCATCAACGATCCCCGTGACAAGCTGGCAGGGGGAGGCACAGTCAATCTGACCGGCACCATTGCCAACCTGATCACTCCCGGCCTGACCTTCCGGGCCGGTATCAAAAATTTGCTTGATGCCGATATGCGTGAACCAAAGCCGGATATCGTCAAGGACTATGAGGCCCTGGGCATTCCCCCGTTTCCCGCCTATCCCAACGATTATCAGCGACCGGGTCTGGGATTGTGGGGCAGATTGGCCTACGAATTTTGAATGGTGTTCTGCAAGAGCCGTCCGCAACAGCAAAATTTTGTGGGCGCATTTTTGTTTGCATCCATCCGTGCCCGGTCCGGCATTTTGTGATACTAATTGCGTCCCCCTTCTTCTGATCCGGGAAGGGGGCAAAGGAATCTATTCTCAGTAGGCAGGGAAGGTACATGGATAACGATGCGTTGGAACGCCTCTGTGTCAATACAATTCGCATGCTGGCCGTGGACATGGTGGAGCGTGCCAAGTCCGGACATCCCGGGATGCCCCTGGGGGCTGCGCCCATGGCTTTCGTGCTTTGGACGCGCATCATGCGCCACAATCCGGCCAATCCGGCCTGGTTCAACCGGGACCGCTTCATTCTTTCGGCGGGGCACGCCTCTTCCCTGCTTTATGCCCTGTTGTACCTGTGCGGCTACGGTCTGACCCTGGATGAATTGAAAAATTTTCGCCAGTTTGGCAGCCGCACCCCTGGCCATCCGGAATATGGTGTCACCCCGGGTGTGGAAACCAGCACCGGTCCCCTGGCCCAGGGACTCGGCAATGGCGTGGGCATGGCCGTCGCGGAACGACGCCTGGCGGAAAACTACAACCGCAGCGAATTCCTGCCCCTTGTGGACCATTTTACCTACGTCATCCTCTCCGATGGCGATGTCATGGAAGGGCTTTCCGGCGAGGCTGCCTCGCTGGCCGGTCACCTCTGTCTGGGCAAGCTGATCTGTCTGTACGACGCCAATGGCATTTCCATCGAAGGGAGTACCGGACTCACCTTCACCGAGGATGTCCAGGGGCGTTTCGAGGCTTGTGAATGGCAGGTGCTGCGGGTGGAAGATGGCGAGGATTTGAACGCCATCGAGCTGGCCATCCGGGAGGCCCAGGAGGATGTGGAGCGTCCTTCCCTGATCATTGTGCGGACTGAGATTGGTTATGGTTCCCCCAAAGCCAACTCGGCCACCGTGCATGGCGCACCCCTGGGTACCGAGGCGGTGCGGCAGACCCGACGCTACTTCGATTGGCCCGAAGCCACGTTTCAGGTTCCGCCGGAAGTCACCGAAGTGTTCCGGCGCGTTGCCGAGGCAGGCCGGGATGCCGAAGCGGAGTGGATTGCCATTCTGGAGGCCCATCACACCCGGTTCCCCCAGGAGATGCAACGCTTCCAGCGGCAGATCCGGGGCGAGCTGCCGGCCAACTGGGAAAAAGTCCTGAATAATCTGGATTTTGGTCAAGTTCCGGTGGCCACGCGCGTGGCCTCGGGAAAGTGTCTCAATGCCCTGGCACCGATTCTTCCCTGTCTGTTGGGGGGGTCGGCGGACCTGGGGGCCTCCACGCAAACCCTGATCGAGCGGGAAGCGGATCGCAACATTCACTTCGGGGTGCGGGAACATGCCATGGGGGCCATGATCAACGGCATCTCCCTGCATGGGGGGTGGATTCCCTATTGCGGCACCTTTCTGGTCTTTTCCGACTACATGCGGGGTGCCATCCGCATGTCGGCTTTGATGGGGCTGCATACCATCTATATCCTGACCCATGACAGTGTGGGGGTTGGCGAGGATGGTCCGACCCACCAGCCGGTCGAACATGTCGCGGCCTTGCGCATCATTCCCAACCTGATTGTGTTGCGTCCGGCGGATGCCCATGAAACCATGGGGGCCTGGCGACACGTCATGAGAATGAAAAAACCCGTGGCCATGATCCTCTCCCGGCAGAACCTGCCGATCATTCCCGGCAATCCGGATCTGGTGGCGCGGGGGGCCTATGTCATTGCCGATTGTCCGGGAACCCCGGACATTCTGTTGATCGGTACGGGTGGGGAGCTGCATCTGGCCGTCGAGGCCCAGAAGGAGTTGGCCAGTCGCCACATTGCCGCCCGGGTCGTCTCCATGCCTTCCTGGGAGCTGTTTACCCAGCAATCCGAAGAGTATCAAAAATCCATCCTTCCTCCCGAGCTGCGCAATCGTCTGGCGGTCGAGGCCGGTTCCTCGTTCGGTTGGCGGCGCTGGGTCGGGCCGTGGGGGGATTTCATCTGTATCGATCAGTTCGGGATTTCCGGGCCGGGATCAAAGGTTTTGGCTCATTTTGGGTACACGGTGGCCAATGTGGTCAATCGGGCGGTGGCGCTGATCGAGAAAAATAAAAATTAAGAGGCTGTCAAATAACTTGTTAATTTTAAAAACGAATGAAAAACTGGGATGGAGGTCCAGGAGGAAGGGCTGTGCCCTTCC
>JADGCO010000113.1 GCA_015228935.1 Magnetococcales bacterium
GAACCCCCGGCTTTCGTGCCCATCTGACCCGTACCGGAGACTATTTTGTCAGTCTCAACAAACGGGTTTCCACAGCCCGACGGTTCAGTCCCGACCTGTTCATGAGCCTGCATGCCGATGCTTTCCGTATTCCCTCTGCGCGTGGGGCATCGGTTTATTGTCTGTCGGAACGGGGCATGTCCACCCCGGATCGGGCCATCAAGGCCCTGGTCAAACGGGAAAACAGCGCCGACCTGATCGGTGGTGTCAACCTTCAGGAGGATGTCGAGCCGGAAGTGGCCGAAATGCTCATGGATCTTGCCCAACGCGACTCCCTGAATCGTGCCCTGTTGCTGGGACAAAATCTTCTCGGCAGCCTCCAAAGCGTCGGTCGTATGAAACTTCACTATAAAAGCGTCAAACAAGCCGGTTTTGCGGTCCTGAAAGCGCCCGATGTTCCCTCCGTACTCGTGGAGATGGCCTTCCTCAGCAATCCCAAGGAAGAGGAACTCATGCGCAACACCAATTTCCAGGAGACCGTGGCCGATGCCTTGCTAAGCGGTACCCGGCGCTACTTTCAAAACTCGCATCGGGTCTGAACGGTCGCCGTACATGCGGCTTGGTTCTCCTTTCATCCAATCCCTTTCCTCTGGACGGCAATCGGAATAGCCGTGACGGTGGAAAGGTCACCGACGAGATCCTCGAACCGGCAGGAGTACGGATCCTGATGACGTTGCCAGAACAACGATGCGCAGGATCCTGATCCATATCCCTCCTGCCGGAAGAGCTTCCCTGCACGATTTTTCCATTCCATCCCGCTCAGATTATTATAACCGATCATACAACAGTCACAGGTGGTTACGCACGGTCTCGATGGGCACCTGGGCGATTCATCGGACCTTTCCGTAGGACGACGATGGCGTTATCATTCGGATGGTTTTGCGATTGCTGCGGAGAGTGTCCGGGATTTTTTGCAAAAAAAACCCTGGACTATGACTGAATAATCTGAAAAAATAAAATATAGAGTATGTTGCGGGCCATGGTGCGTTGCGACGATTGAATGCCATGAAGATTCCCTTGGGAATGGATGGCGCGGCTTGCGCTTGGAGAATGGGCATGACGTTTTCTCTTTATTGGATGCAAAGTGGAGGGTGCGGAGGAGACACCATGTCTTTTCTCAACCTCGCCTTCCCCCCGATTCATGAATTGCTCGAACTGCTGCGGATTCGCCTGCTGTGGCACCCCTCCCTTTCCACCCTTGCACCTTCCCAACGCCAGGAGCAGGACGAACGCCTGCGCCAGGGAGAAACCCCTCTGGATATCCTGGTGGTGGAAGGAGCTGTGGTGCGCGGCCCCACCAGTACCGGTATGTATGACACCCTCCGCGGTCGACCCAAAAAAGATCTCATCGCCGCCCTGGCACGTCGTGCCCGTTATGTCATTGCCCTCGGAACCTGCGCCAGTTTTGGTGGCATTGGCGTGGATGCCTACGTCCAGACGGTGGGACTCCAATACCGCAGAATCGAAGCCGGGGGACTTCTGGGAGCTGATTTTCGCTCCGAGGCCGGACTGCCGGTGATCAATCTGGCAGGATGCCCCTGTCATCCGGATGTTCTGGCCGGAACCCTGACCACCCTCGTGCGGGGCGATCCACTGGAATTGGATGAGTTCCATCGTCCCCTGGATTGGTACGGCATGCTGGTCCATCAGGGTTGCACCCGCAATGAATATCACGAGTACCGCGTCGAGGAGGTGGAGTTTGCTCAGAGTGGATGTCTCTTTTTCCACCGTGGGTGTCATGGTCCTCTGGTGGGTGGACCGTGCAACAAACTCCTGTGGAATGGTCAGTCATCCAAGACCCGGGTTGGGATCCCCTGCTTCGGTTGTACCAGTCCCCACTTTCCACCCTCCTACCCCTTTTTCGAGACCCAGAACATCGAAGGTGTCCCGGTGGCGCTGCCCATGGGAATCGACCGCCCCCACTACCTGGTCTACAAGACCATGGCTGCTGCCGCCGCGCCAGAACGGCTCAAACACCGGGTAACCAAGATATGATGTCGTAACGGTTTTGCGTCCGGTCAGAGACACGAGAAGAAAAGGCTTTCCCATGGGCAAACAAGTGACCAGCAACATCTCCCTCAACCGGGTGGAAGGAGACCTTGAGATCCAGGTGACCCTGACCGATGGCGTGGTGACCGATGCACGCAGCTCCGGCACCTTGTTCCGGGGGTTTGAACGCATTCTGGTCGGACGCGGAGCCATGGATGGCCTCGTGATCACCCCGCGCATCTGCGGCATCTGTTCCATCACCCACCTTACGGCGGCTGCCAAGGCCCTGGATCAGGTGACAGGGGTGGCTCCCCCTGCCAACGCCGTGCGATTGCGCAATGCCGCACTCCTGGCAGAGACCATCCAGAGCGATGTGCGTCAATCCCTGCTCATGTACATGGTGGATCTGCCCCATGTCAGCCATGCCCGTTTTCCATGGCATGCCCTGGCCACCCAACGCTACCTTTCTCTGCGCGGGGAGCGTTGCGTGGAGGCCGTGCGGGAAACCAGAGGGCTGCTGGAGATCATCGCCATCATGGGTGGGCAATGGCCACACACCTCTTTCATGGTTCCCGGCGGCGTGGTCTATGCCCCCCCCAAGGCCAATCTGCGTATGGCCATCCACCTGCTTGATACCTTCCAGCGCTGGTACGAAGCCAGAGTCCTGGGGTGTTCGGTGGAGCGATGGTTGGCAATCGACTCCGCCGCCGCACTCCAGACCTGGCTGGATGAAGACCGAAATCATGCCGACAGCGACACGGGATTCCTCGTAACAGCCAGCCGGGATCTGGGGCTGGATCGATTGGGCGTCGGACATGGTCGCTTTCTCTCCTTCGGCTCCCTGGAGATTCCTGATGGCAGTTCGGTTCGGGGAAGTCATGGGTTGGCTGTGGCTGCCGGCGTCGCCGAGACCGGATGCGTTCACCCTTTCGATCCGACGAAGGTCGAAGAACACACCAAATGTGCCTGGTATGCCGACCATCCCTTGGGACGACACCCCTTCAAAGGAGATACCAACCCCATGCCCAGCGGCGAAGAGGGAGAAAAATACTCCTGGTGCAAGGCTCCCCGCTATGATGGCCTGCCTGCTGAAACCGGCCCCCTGGCCGAACGGTTGGTGGCAAACGATCCCTTGTTCCGGGAACTGGTCTGGTCGTCTGGTCCCAATGCCCTGGCTCGGCAATTGGCGCGTATCACCCGTCCGATTCACGCCTTTGCCCCGCTGCGAAGCTGGCTTGAAGAACTGGTGCGTCACCACGGGGAACCGGTCTATCTTCCTCTCCCGACCATCCAGGATGGAGAGGGGGTCGGACTCCTTCAGGCCGCTCGTGGTGCCCTGGGGCACTGGGTGCGCGTGAAAGAGGGGCGCATTGCCCACTATCAGATCATCGCCCCCACGACGTGGAATGGCTCCCCCCGCGACAATCAGGGTGTCCGGGGACCATGGGAAGAGGCCCTGATCGGTGTGCCCGTGGCAGATGCGGCGGATCCGGTACTGGCCGGAATGGTGATCCGCTCCTTCGATCCCTGTCTGGTCTGCGCGATTCATGTGGTTGGGGGTAGGCCCATGCGCCTGCTTGCATGAGGCAGGGGTCATGGATACCCTCATCATCGGTGTGGGCAATCGCCTCCTGGAATCCGACGCGCTGGGGTGTCTGGTTTACGACTGGTTGGCCCGTCACCCCCTCCCACCGGGTGTGGCCATCCTGGACGGGGGACTGCGCGGCATCGATCTCCTGCCCCTGCTGGAATTCCGCCAGCGCGTGCTGTTTGCCGATGCCATGACGGCAGATGTGGGAGAAGGGGTGCAATGCCTGGATGGGGCCATGGTGGCGGCCAGTGCCACCACCTTCGGTCATGGGGCGGGGTTGCCGTTTCTGTTGGCCATGTTGCCCAAGGTCTCTCCTCCCCCCCATCCCGTGTGCCACGTTGTTGGGGCCTGCGGTCCTCCCACGCCCACCCTGGTGGAGGTGGTGGCTCTGACTTGCCTGAAAATGGTGTGCCATGAACCCTTATGAAAATACCACCGGGTGCATTTATGAAGAGACTGTCGATCCGGTCTCCCGCCTGAAGGAGGAAAATGCCTGTCTGCGCAGAGAGATCCGCGTGGCCCATCAGGCCGCCGAAATCACCGCCCAACTGGTGGTGGAACAGTTCGTCAAGACTGATGTCGTACTCAACCAGTTTCGGTCCATCAGTGGTCAACTTCAGGCCGTTTTGGATGCTGCCTCCCAGATTTCCATAATCGCCACCGACTTGAACGGGACCATCACCCTCTTCAACAAAGGTGCAGAGCGGATATTGGGATATTCTGCCCTTGAGATGGTCGGCCACCGCACGCCGATGGATTTTCACCTCCCGGAGGAGATGGCTGCCCGTGCCCTCGAAGTGACACTCCCCGGGGCTTTACCGCCTGAAGGTATCGAACTCTTTGCCCGTTTTGCAGAGATGGGTGGGACCGGTATCCGGGAGTGGAGTTATCGTCACGCCGATGGCCACTGTCTGCCGGTCAGCCTCTCCATCACCAAGATCCAGGATACGCAACAGAGCGTGGTGGGGTATTTGGGGGTGGCCATGGATATCACCCAGATCAGGGAGTCCGGGGAACGCCTTGCCCAGGCCAATGCCGAACTGGAGAAGGCCAATCAGGATCTCAAAAAGCTGGACCAGCTCAAATCCGAATTTCTCTCCTCGGTCTCCCACGAACTGCGCACCCCTCTCACCTCCATACGCGGCTTTGCCCAACTGATCCGCCGGGATTTTGAACGCTCTTTCAGCAGCGGGGAAAGTGATCCCAAGCGGAAGACCAAAGGATTGCGCATCCTGGAAAACCTGGGGATCATTCAGGTGGAGTCGGAGCGTCTCACGCGCCTGATCAACAATGTCCTGGATCTGGCCAAGATTGAATCGGGGCGTACACTCTGGAATGATACCACTTTTCCCCTCCATCAGGCCATCCGGCAGGCTGTCAACGCGGTACGCGGTCAGTTTGCCGACAAACCCCAGGTGATGCTGCGGCTGGAGGTGGACACCTCCCCGTGGAACGTGACCGCCGACCAGGACCGCCTGGTCCAGGTACTGGTCAATCTGCTCAACAACGCTGCCAAGTTCACAGAGCGGGGAGAGGTACGCATTGCGTTGACCCAGGAACAGGTGGGGTGGGTGCGGGTCGATATCATCGACACCGGTCAGGGCTTCGCTCCGGAGGAAGCGGAGATCATCTTTGACAAATTCCAGCAGGCCCACCAAAGCGATACTCTCAAGGATAAACCGTCGGGAACCGGTCTCGGACTCTCCATTTCCCGGGAGATCGTCACCCATTACGGGGGGCGCATCTGGGCCACCTCCCAGCCAGGAGTTGGCAGCACGTTTTCGCTGACCCTGCCGGTGACTGAAACGAAACAGGTACTTCCTTTCACCCCCGCAGAGGAAACGAGCGGCGTTCCAGGTACGGAATTGGAAACGTACAGTGATGGACAACCCTTGGTACTGGTGGTGGATGACGAGCCGGGGGTGGCGTCCTATCTGAGTCAGTTCTTCCAGGAGAACGGCTTTGCCGTGGTCACCGCCTCCAATGGCCAGGAAGCTCTGGAACAGGCGCGCCATCATCGTCCCGACCTGATCACCATGGATCTGGCCATGCCGGTGATGGACGGTCGCAGCGCCATTCTTCACCTGCGGGCTGACGCCAAGGTGTGTCGCATTCCCATTATTGTCCTCACGGCCTTGCCGGGTAAAGAAGTGGAAGGGGGGGATTTGGTTCTGTCCAAGCCCGTGGACGAAGGGGGACTCATGAACTGGGCGCGCATCCTGACCCGCAACCGACGCACGGGACAGAAGGTTTTGGGATCTACCCCCTGCCTGCTGTTATACGACCCGGAACTGCCCACGGCCACGCCGGTACCAGAGACCATCAGCACCGGAAAGGTGATCCTTTGCCTTCGGGAGCAGATCCTGGCACGGATCCAGTCCGGGTTCCAGGGGCTGGTGGTGGTGCCATCCGAACTGCTGAGACGTATGGACAGCGACTTTCTGGCCAGGATTTCCACATCGAAAGTATTGATTCTGCCCGAATGCCCCATCCATAATGATCCGCCACAACAGGATGCGTTCCGAGCCAGAGGTCCTGATCGCAGGCGTCGGAAAGCGTCCTAGTGGATCAACCGTGCCCTACCTCATTGGTAGCCGGCTGGATTTCGCTCTACCCACGTGAAACAGCGAGGAGCCTTTTTCAATTCGGTTCCATTAAATTCCACGCTTGAAGAGAAGTATCTATTATCCATATCCAAAGATGGATTTGTTTTATTAATATATTTATAAATTACTGAAAATATCTTACTAATAGGTGAAGACTCACCATAAATTTCAGCAAATTTTAAAAAAGAAAACAGCATCAATTTTGAAGAAACATTAAAGTGATTAGATGTTCGAGTTGGAGCAAGATGATCTGCAATAATAAAAATTTTTTCCAATTCAGGTAAAAAATATGCGGGTGCAACAGCTTCTTTTGCTATATCTAAAGAGCTTTTTCGATTTGTTTTGCTATCTAAATTATTTGGATGTTCAGTTAATTTTAATAGATAATTTATGATATATTCATGAACTTGTTGTGACATTGTATTAATAATAATTGACTTCAGATGTGGAATATCGGCATTTAATTGATTTTTTAAATTATTTATGAATTCATTTGCTGTTTCAAAAGGATCCTTTCCTGCATCCCCAGATCCGATAAGCGGAAGTAAGATGCTGCTGATTTCATATTTATTGGCTATATTTAAGATGCTTTTTGTGCAAACATCATATTGAAATCTTCTGATAGTGTCTTGTGCTGTGGCAAATATAATGTATTGTATATTATTATAATCGAAATTAATCACTATTGGTTTTGAAATTCCAAAATTATTTTTTTCTTCATCAATATGATTTGTAACTTTATTTCTTTCATGACGCTCAAGTGTAGCCAAAAATGACCTTGCAAAGCTGCCAACATAGCTTCCATCATAACCTGCGGGCATGACAATGGCATTACATTTCAAATCCCAAGGATTTTTACTTAATGATGCATATATTCTTGTGTTGCCAAAAGTGGCAGCATGAGTCGCTGAACCAAAATGTGCTATTTCTTGTTCGTTGTCTGTTTGCATTTTCATCTCATTTAAAGATGGAGTTTAACCAAATAAACAGTCAAAAATTGAAAATTTTTGGATGATATAACAAAATAAAACGCCCTGCAACGGGGATTTTTTCAACATTCTAAAAGAAATTACTGAAAAAATACAATATTTGCTTACAAAAAAATCTGTCTTCTTTATTCGTATGTTAGACAGGTAACCTGACATGAATACTCTGCGACATGCGTGTGTACAATGCAGAAATATCCTTGATTGGGTGGAATTTTTTTCTCATAATGACGAGATACTCTGATGGATGAAATCTGCCACTCCTTGTCATGAGACGTTGCGACTTTGGCCATGGAATGGAATTAAAGAAACGGTGTTGCTTGGTTGACACAACCCTGACTTGTTTGAAAAGACTCCGTGCCAAGTGGCTGACAGGCATGCTCCTGGTGTTTGCTCTATCGCTGGCAGTCAGTGATGTTTTGGCCGGACCAGGTGCTGAGACTGATCAGGTTGGCGTGGCCGAGCCGAAAGGTGTCAACGGACCGAATGGCATGGCAAGTGTCATCCCCGACAAGCTTCCCGCCACCGCACAAACCATCTACAACAAGTTGCACGATCAGGTTTTGCTCGTTGAGGTCAAACCGATCCATGAGAGCGCCGCCTTTGCGACCGGTACCGGTTTCCTGGTCAGTCGTACCGGTCTTGCCTTGACCAATTTTCATGTGGTCAGCGAAGCGGTTTGGAAACCGGATGTGTATCGTCTTTCGTTTCGCCTGACGGATGGCTCCGAGGGGGCGTTGACCATTCAGGCCGTCGATGTGGTCCATGATCTGGCCCTGGTGCAATTGGCTGAAATAAAAGGTGAACCGGTTATTTTCAGTTCGGTACCCATGCGCAAGGGGGATGTCGGCTATTCGCTGGGTCACCCCCTGCAACAGGGAATCACCATCATCGAAGGCATTTTTAACGATTTATCGGAAAGCTTTCATGTTCCCCACTATCATTTTACCGCCCCCTTGAATCCGGGCATGAGCGGGGGACCGGCAGTCAACAGTGCCGGGGAGGTCTTCGGGATCAATGTTGCCATGAGTCGGCGGGGGCAATCGGTCAGTTTTTTGGTCCCGGCGAGTTTTGGCGTGGCCCTGCTGGAACGCCACAACAAAACCCCCTTGCAGTCCAACAAGGATTTCAAAAAAGAGGTTGCCACTCAACTCCACCAATACAACCTGGAATTGGAGCGCAACCTCCTCGACAATCTGGATCCGCCCATGCACTTTGCCGGTTACCAGGCAACCTCTTTCAAGAAAAAATTGTTCAAATGCACGGCAAGCCATGAAGAAAAAAAATTAAACCGTTACAGTCTGGAAAATCATTTTTGTTACCTGAATGGGGATGTGTTTGTGGGAGAAAACCAGCAGGCCGGCAGCGTTGATCTGAAACATCTTCTGCTGCGCAATCGGGGGCTGAATGCCATGCAGTTTTCCAGTCTGCAACAAAATCATTATGGTCCATCCCTTTCAACCAGGGAAAAGGATCTGTTCACCCCCTATCTTTGCGAAGAAAGTATCGTCAAACTCAAGGGAACTCGGGCAAAAGCCGCCATTTGTTCGCGACGCCTTCGCAATCATCCGGAATTGTTTGACGTGGAAGTTCACCTGGCAACCCTGGACGATTCGGCAACGGCACTCCATTCCAGGTTGAGACTGGGCGGATTCAATTGGGACCCTGCCATGCGACTGGTCGAAGGGTTCATGGGAAGCATCGCGTGGCAACATTAGGTTATGTCGAATTTTTGGGGCGTAACGGGGAAGTGACCTCCCGGGAACGCTTGACGACCCTGCCCTGCCGTATTGGCCGCGGTTACGACATGGATATTTTGCTGGATGATCCCTGTGTCGCACCGGCCCACCTGGAGATCATCGCCCTGGAAGCCACCGGTACAACCGTGCGCAATCTGGGTTCCAGGAACGGTGTCATTTTGCCTGCCAGCAAACGTTTCCTGCTGGAAGAAGAAAGATTGCCACCGGATACCGTCTTGCGCATTGGCCGTATTCTCCTGCGCATATGTGGTGCCGATGTGCCCGTCAACCCGGAACAGACATTTCGCCCGGGTGGTCTGGCGCGATGGATCCGACGACCGGAAGTTGCCACAGTGTTGCTGGTCACCATGCTGGTTGGTCAAGGGGTGCTGTTGGATACCCGACAATTGACCAGTGAAGGTTGGAACGAGATCGTCTCCGGATTGGTCAATCTGCTGACCATCACCTTTGCCTGGGGATTTTGCAGTATTTTTCTGAGTCGCATTTTTTCCGGATCAACCAATTTATCAGCGTTTGTCGCCCTGTTTTGTCTGGCAGCCCTGGTATACAGGGGAATGGAAGAGATTGTCGGGATTCTGTTCTTGTCCTTCAACTGGCGCGGTGAAAATTGGGCCATTGCCACCCTGGAGGCCCTGCTCCTGGGTTGGGTATATTACCATATGTCCAGCCTGATCTGGAGAACAGGTCACAAGATTCGTTTTGACACGGCTCTTTATATTGTTCTCGGCAGACTGTTGATTGTGCCGGTGTTTGACTATCTACAGGAACAGAAAAATCACGATTTTCAGATCCATGATCGTTTCAAACCGGCCATGTTGATCGTGACCCGGGGGGAGGATCCACCGGATTTCATGGCCCGGGCCAGAGAGATGCGTCTGCGGTTGCACAAGGAATTTCCTTGATCGACGGGGACCATTCTCCCACAATCAGGTGTTCCCCCGCGGGCATTGCCCGTCCCAGCCAGGAGACCCTGCATGAAAGCCCTTTTTTTGACCAGAGAATATCCTCCCAACGTCTACGGTGGTGCCGGTGTCCATGTGGAGTATCTTTCCCAGGAACTGGCCAAATTGATGGAGGTCGAGGTGCGTTGCTTCGGCAACCAGAATTCCAAAAATGGCAATTTGACAGTACGGGGCATGGATGTCGATCCGAAATTTTTTGCCAACTGTGACAAAAAGTTAAAATCCCCATTCAGCTCATTTTCCAATTGCATTCAGTTCAATGCCGAACCCATCGATGCCCAGTTGGTTCACTGCCACACCTGGTATTCACACCTGGGGGGCATTTTTGCCCAGAAGGCCTATGGCATTCCCCTGGTCCTGACCACCCACTCCCTGGAACCGTCGCGCCCCTGGAAACGGGAACAGCTTGGTCTCGGATATGATCTCTCCGTCTGGGTGGAAAAGACCGCCATGGAATCGGCGGATGCCATCATCGCTGTTTCCAAGGGGATGAAAGAGGATGTCACCCGCCTCTTCAATGTCAACCCCGACCGGATCCATGTCATTTACAATGGCATCGACATTCAGGAGTATCAATTCACGCCGGCCACGGATGCCCTGGTTGAATTCGGCATCAATCCGAGTGTTCCCTATGTCCTCTTTGTGGGTCGCATTACCCGCCAGAAAGGGATCATCCATCTGGTCAATGCCATCAAGCATGTCAATCCGAATGTCCAGATCGTGCTGTGTGCCGGGGAGCCGGATACCCCGGAAATCCGGGCCGAAATGGAACAAGGGGTGCAAAAGGCACAACAAAATCGGGATAATATCATCTGGATCCCCCAGATGGTGCCCAAGAAAAAAATCATCCAGCTCTATTCTCATGCGGCGGTATTCTGTTGTCCGTCCATTTATGAACCGTTCGGGATCATCAACCTGGAAGCCATGGCTTGCAAGACGCCCGTGGTGGGCAGTGCCGTCGGTGGTATCGTGGAGATCATTCAACACGGCAAGACCGGTTTTCTCGTGGAATTTGACCAATACAAACAAAGCCCGTTTGAACCCGTCAATCCGGAGCAGTTTTCCAAACAGTTGGCCGACAATATCAATCAAATCTTGAACAATGACCAACTCCGCAAGGAGATGGGCGAAAACAGCCGGAAACGGGTTGAAGAGCGTTTCAGTTGGGCCAGCATCGCCCGTGAAGTGCATGCGCTTTATACCAGACTGGTCCAGTCCAGATAGACGATCAGCATCAATTCACGACCAGGAAGGGGAGAAAAGGGCCATCAGGCCCTGTACCGACAATGAAAAACATCACCATGGACGCCAACCATCCATTTACCATCGAAAACGTGCAACCAACCGTCGATGGCGGCAAATATCCCATCAAACGCGAAGTGGGTGACCGGCTGCGCATTACGGCCACCGTTTTTCGCGATGGACATAATTCCACCAGGGTTCTCTTGAAGTTGCGGGAAAAGTACGGCAACCACTCCTGGTCGGAATCCCCCATGAAACCCATCAATCCCGGCCTCAGCCTCTGGGCGGGGAGCGTGGTATTGGCCAAAAATGCCCTGTATGAATTCACCATCGAGGCTTTTACCGATATTTACCAATCCTGGCTTGATGACCTGACCAAAAAGTTCCGCGCCAACGAAAACATATCCAGTGATCTGGTCGAAGGGCGGGCATTTTTGCAACGCATGTCGGGTCTGGTGACCAGGGAGGGTGAGCGGGTCTACCTGAACTATGTTTTTTCACGCCTGGATCAGGCCGAAAATCTGGAGAGCAAGGTCAACATATTTTCCGAAACCGATCTGGTGACTCTGGTCTCCCGCAATGCGCCACGCGATGACAGCACCGTGTTGGAACCTGCTTTGGAAATCATGGTGGATCGGGAAAAAGCCCGTTATGCCGCCTGGTATGAATTTTTTCCCCGTTCCCAGGGGCGGGTGGAGGGGCGGAGTGCCACGTTCCGGGAGTGTATGGCCCGTTTGCCGGAAATCAAAAAAATGGGCTTTGATGTGGTCTATCTGCCTCCCATCCATCCCATCGGGGTCACGGGTCGCAAAGGTGCCAACAACTCCCTGACCTGTGGTCCGTCCGAACCCGGCTGCCCCTACGCCATCG
>JADGCO010000114.1 GCA_015228935.1 Magnetococcales bacterium
ACATAGGTAAATTTCTTATTCTTGAGCTTATAGTCGGATCATCAGCTATTGCATTTGTAACCATCACATCGCTCGCATACAATTTTATCTCTGGTCGTTTGAATAAAAAAAATGTTTAAAAAAATATTTATTTTTCATAGGAAAGAATCCGGCCATGATCATCGTTTCGGCGAGAGGTATCCCGTCAGGCGACAAGCGACAATGGCTTCAAGGATTATCATATCAGAAAGAACCGTGCGTTATTATTAGTCAAAAATTACAGCATAAAATTTAATACGCCAATCTATTTATATTGTTTTCTTTACAAAAAGATAAATTTCTATTTATGTGACAATATAAAAAAATTACTGGAACTCATATAATTCCAAATTTGATTAAACCCCAAAGCAGCCATTTGTATTAATATTGGAATAAGAGGCATTCTATAGCGAGCATCATAATCAATATATTGTGTAGCATAAAAAATTGTAAAACATATAACGATAAACAACCCCCACCAAGCCCTATTTAAATTATCTACAGACATGTTACTTATTGGCAATACAGCACATAATCCAGAATACCCTGCAAAAATAAAAATTACTGAATTAATTATATTATGAAATATACCATTATTGTTTGACAAAAACTGCAAATAATACCCCATTTTTAAGAATATAATTACAGCAAAGTCATATATATTTTGCGGGGCATTGCGATAAGTTTCTTTTTTAAGATAGACGACAACCCCCATTTTATATTCATCGCTTAATTGTGAAAACGTTTCATGCGCTATATTTAATGGCAATAGATGAGGATTTTTCATTAATGCTGCCCACCCAAAAACAGCAATTATTGCAAACAAAATAATCGTTAATAATATATTTATTACTATTTTTCTATTATATTCACCTTTATCCACTATATAAGGTGCCAAAACAAAAAAAGAAACACAAAAAAATGCTACTATCTGGCCACCTGGTCGAAAGAAAAAAGCAACAACTGCAAGTGATGCTCCTATTTTTTTTGCAGAAACACCTATTTTTCTTTTATCAATACTTGATAAAAGAAAAACAAAGACAACAGATAGCAATAAAGAGAACGTTATATCAGATAAAACCCAGGGGATCCACTGAAAATATTCTGTTGAAACTGAAAAAAGTATTGCTGAAAAAATAGGAACCACTCTGTTTTTAGAAAATTTTGCAATTGCTTCAATGGTAATTATTGATGTCAAGAAAGCACACAAAAAATTTATGGTAACAATCGCAATCATCCAATTATCAGCAAAAATTATTTTCATTAAAGAAACTAAAAATATCCACACGCTATAAAATATGCGACCTGAATATTGTAGATAAATAAAAGGGTTTAAATCGTTATGGATTAATACATCAGCCCATTCAGAAAATCTTGCTGAATCACCTGACCATCGAACTCCATACTCAAAACATAACCTTGAAAAAGATATAATAACCAATAAATATACAAAAATCCTGGTAGTAACATCAAAAGGCCGACTGCCGAATTTAAATAATTTATAAAAAGGTGAAACAAACAACTTTCTATATAAATTATTTAATGCCTGAAAATTTGATTTTAACATTTCAATCCCCATAAATTAATCTCGGCCATCTTCTCGACTACGGGCAAAAGTTTCAGAAAAAATATAATAAAATCCTTACTGCGGTAGATTTTTATATAACAAAGAAGCAAACTCTCGTGCTATTCATGCGGTTTATTTTTCATAATACACTTTTCCAACTCACAAACTCGATGTTCCAATATCGCTAAATTTTGAATGGTCACTTTGCGTTGATTGAACGCAACACTGATTGCAATAGTAAACTGAATACATAACAGGATTATTTCAATAATCGCAAAAAAGAAAAAAAACGAAGTTGGATTTATAATATCAAAATAATGTCCTATACTGACAAAAAAATCGTATAAATAAGGCGTGGAAACAAACAAAACACCAATAACCAACCAAAGAATGGCATATTTTTCGCGAAACATATGCCGCTGAATAAAAATCAGTACGGACCCCAAAAAAATCAAACCCAACAAAACAATCAACATTGTCTGTCTTGGGGTCACAATGGCACCTCAATGCAGCTTCATAGTCAAAGCAAGAAAAATAGAGATCGTCATTTTGACAACATAATAAATCGGTCGCAAAAAACCCTGATGCATGGATTTTCCTTGATCAGCGTACATACGCAGGGGCTTTTCAACAATACGAAATCCCTTCCTATGCAGTATCAGAAGAATGTTAGCATCGGGAAAATCGTCGGGGAAGGGATGACGGCATAAAAAACGCAAGACATCCGCAGAAATGGCTTGGCAACCGGTGGTCGGATCCGTGATGCGCAATCCGGTCAGAAAATGGAGAATAAATTGATAGAATCGCTGACCCTGACGACGCAGCCAAGGAACCTGGTAGCTTTCAGCGTCCAGGAAACGGCTCCCCAGGACCACATCTGCCTCCCCCTTCAGGAGAGGGGGAAGCAGATCCATGGCCCGCTTTGGATCATGTTGTCCATCACCATCCAGTTGCAGCACACCGGCGTAATTTTTGGTCAGGGCGAAGCCATAGGCGGTCAACAAACTCGTCCCGTAACCCAGATTAACGCAGTGACGTACCAGCATGGCTCCGGCGGCAGTGGCGTGGTGCGCGGTTTGATCCTGAGAACCGTCGTCTACGACCAGGACATCAAACCCCTGTTCGACCAGGGGACGCACGACACCGGCAATATTGCGCTCCTCATTGAAGGCCGGAATGATGACCAGATAATCATTGAGTGGCCAGTTATTCATGCGTTACTTTACTGAGACGCTCCTCAGCGTAATTCCGGATAGACGACTTTGTTGTTTTCCGTCTCATATTTTTTCAAATCAGCCCGGAACTCTTCGATGGTAAAGTGCGGCTGACGCTTCAGGAGGGGATAATAGACATTCATGAAATCCCGATCATCGGCAAGGAAGCAGGAGTGGTAGGCTCCGAAGGGAGTATTTTTCAAGGCCCTTTCCCGGATGACTTTCAGGGGTTCTTCCATGACGCTGCCCATGTAGATGTGCATATTGGCACAGTTCAGCACATCCCCATAGGGGGTCATGTTGATCATTTCCTTGGTCCCCGGGCATCCGAACTGCTTTCCGTAATTGTAGTTCAGGTGTCTCTGGACCCAATTATAGGGACGGATCAATTCATGGTAGGCCTTGATGTCATCCTCGTTCATCATGACATCCTTGTCCTTGAAGTTGCCGACACCTTTTGCAAACAGGGTATTGATCAACAATTTTTCCCGTTCACAAAAATCAAGCAGATCACGATAGTGTTCAGTGTAAATATTTTCCTTGTGAACCACTGAGTTGATGATGACCTTGATGCCATATTTCCGACACAGGGCAATCCCTTCCATGACCTTGTTGAAGCTGCCGTAGCGAATACGGAACAGGTCGTGCATTTCAGCGACGCCGCTATCCAGGCTGAAATTGATGGTATCGACTCCCAATTCCGCACACTTTTTGGCTTTTTCCTCATCGAAGAGAAAGCCATTGGTGGAAATCACGATGTGATTATACCGGGACTGACAGGCTTCCAGAATTTCCGCCCAATATTGTGAGACAAAAGGTTCGCCGCCTTCCAGTCCGAACGTCGTGGCTCCCAGCTCCATGGCCTCTTTGACCACTCTTTCATAATCGGGTGGCTCCATTTCGCGACGTTTGTCGCTTTCGTCCAGACGGATACAGAGGCAGTGATGGCAGCGAAAATTGCAGCGATAGGTTCCCGCAAACTCGATACCTCGCAGGACATATTTTTTCAATTTCAGGAAATTATAAGTCTTCCCCAACAAAACATTTCGAGCCAGTCGAAAAGGATAGAATGGCTTGGACCAGTGGATTCCGTACCGGAACCGGATTCTCCACAGGGTCAAAAACTTATTTAAGGGTTCTTCCTGACGAACGTGGATGATTTGCCTTTTGGCCGTTTCTTCTTTGGCCTTTTTCAGCATTTCCAGGACCCGGACACGATCCGCCGGCTCTTTGAAGACCTTATCCACATCCAGACGCATGGCATCCAGAACACTTTTCTCGGGATTGAATTCACTCGCTTCGCTCATTATATTTCACCATACATCACTTGATATTGGATTCATGTCAACAAAACAGGATGATGCATCATCCATGCACTCGTGAAACTGCGGGTTCATGCCTTCTGATACCATGATTTGGTATACTCAAATATTTTGCATTGACCCACATGAAAGGCTGAATGAACGGGCCAACCAGAAACAAAAAGAGTACCGTCGTCACCCCCATTGGCCCCCCGAGGATCCATCCTGAACAGAAAAGACCAATCTCCAACGTCATCTTGCCACGAAAAAAACTCCAGCCCCATTTTTCAATCATGGTAATGGCCACAAGATCCATGATGCGAATACCAATACCGCTCATGATGATCAATGAAGATGCATAGGCACAGGTCAAGAGGGAGATGATATCAAGAAAGACCGCACTGAGATTGACAAATTGGCCGAAAATATTGACGTATGTCACCGGCATGGCTTCGATTGTATATTTTTGCAATTCGATAGCATTCCAAAAATCAAGCAGAAAGCCAACTGCGGCTGTACTGACAAAAGGGGTGATCGGGGGAAGTTTCCGATTCCACAACATCCACCAAGATAGAAAAAAAACAGCCACCAGTGATGAACAAACACCAAGGCCGACCCCAAGATGCAAATTCATCCCAATAACAAGAACATCAAGAGGATCAGTCCCCAGTTTCGCGTCAATAAACCCTTTGGCTCCAACCGAAAAAAGAAAAACCCCGGCACAGTAAAAAAATACCTGGTACCGACGCCATTCCAATCTTTCGTTCATGTAATCCTTGAGAAGACTCACGCACTGCTCCCTTTTCAAACCAAGGTCGATGAAAAAATTCTGGCACGCGCACGCTCCGCCGTGACAAGAAGGATGGCAAGTGTACTCGCATCGCAATTTTCTTGTCAACATAAACTTCTCACATCAACAGGGCAATCGCGTCAGGCACCAATATGCATTCAAAATCAACCTTTTGAAAATTAATTCCAAATGATTTAACAGTTTGCAGCTACTTGAAACCATGGATGCTCATCATCCATTGCGGTTGCCCTGCCTGTTCCAAATCCGACGGCATGGCCATAAACTCTTGAACAGCAAAATCCCCATCGATGAAATCTCGTTTGCTGCCATGGATTTTTTCTCCGGTATAAAAATTGTATTAATTCTTTGCCGAAAAATGCAAACCAACAAACATCACATGATCCGTAGACCAACCTTAACCCAACTCTCGACCTGGATGCAATTTCTGCATGGAATTATCACGTTGATAATGCGGCAGGGAAAATGCTATAAAGCTCGCTGGGGACTTTGCCGGTCACAGCCACACCTGATGTTGCCATCGTCTATTCGGATCCTGGATTCCTTTTGAACCAGGAGCAGGCCTTATAAATAATAAGGGGGGGTAGATAACCATCATGTTGGATTCATTCGTTGTTTTGGACCGAGGAATTCTTGTCGAACTGAGAAACGATCTGGAAGATGAGTTCCCCGCTATCCTGGAAATTTCCCTGCAGGCCATGTCCGAGCGGGCAGAGATCATTCAGGATGCCATCACGCGCCAGGAAATTGCCACGATTCGGAAAGTGGCCCACCAGATCAAATCCAACAGTCGGCAATTGGGTGCCCTGCGGGTAGGAAAAATTGCCGAGCAGATGGAAAAACTGGCTTCATCCCAGCCTACGTCGGATATCCTGAAATGGGGAAATATTCTGGTCGATGAAATCGGTTCAGCCAAGTTGGCCATTGAGGAATTCATGCTCTCCCCCACCCTCTCTTCTGCCTCCAATCGGGAATTGATCACTGAAAACCTTGCCTGATAATACATATCAAACCCTGGTATTCAGCCTGGAAGAGCAGCTCTACGGACTCCCCCTGCAACCCGTTGAAAGAGTGTTGCGGGCGGTCGAGGTGACTGGATTGCCGGATGCCCCGGAACATATTCTGGGTCTGATCAATGATCGGGGTCGCCAACTACCCGTACTGGACATGCGTCGGCGCCTCTCCCTGCCGACGTGCCCTGTCCTTCCCGAACATCGGATCATCGTGGTGGGAGGAAAATTTCCATTTTGTTTTTTTGTTGATGCCGTGACGGGCGTGATCCATTTCCAGAGGAACGCATTTCGAACCCCGAACGAAATTTATCCGGGCATGGAGCGTTTTCTGTCCGGTATTTTCACCTGGAACGATGCAACAGTTCTTGTCTTCGACTGCAACATGCTCTTTGCCGGATTGCAGATGGGAACCATCTGGCCGGAATTGCAAAACACACCTGCCCAGATGAATCCATGCCAACCCTGACCATGCAAGCCGCCGACCTGCAACGGGTGGCCGATCTGATCCACACCCGGCTTGGGTTCTCGTTCACCGAACCGCGTTGGCCTGACTTGTTGCGGCTGTTGAAAAACATGGCATCGTCTTGCCGGTTTCCAAATCTGGATGCCTGTATTCAATGGGTTCTTTCTGATATTCCGGAATCCGAACGTCTTGAGCAGTTGGCCCGGTATATCACGATTGGTGAAACCTATTTTTTCCGTGAGCAGGATCTGTTCTCTTTTTTACAGTCCTACATGATCCCGGAACGGCTGCGCGCCAAAAAAGCCTCCGGCCAGAAGAAGATCACTTTTTGGAGTGCCGGTTGCAGCAGCGGGGAGGAACCTTATTCCGTGGCCATGCTCGTGGATCGGATGCCGGCAACAGAAGGCCTGGACATTCAGGTCCTGGCTTCGGATATCAATGACGCAGCCTTGGAAAAAGCCCAAAAAGGGATCTATAGCCTTTGGTCGTTTCGCAATCCAGCGGCTCATCTTCGGATCAATTATTTTTCCGAAATCGACAACAAACAATTGCAAATTTCCAACCTCATACGGGACAAAGTACTGTTTTTCAAATTGAACCTGATCTCTCCCGTGTTCAGCGGCCCACTGGCATCGCCTGGCTCGGTTGACATACTGTTTTGCCGGAACGTGTTGATGTATTTTGACCAGGAGTATCGTCAGTTGGCTCTTGATCATCTTGTCGGGCGACTGGGAACGAATGGCTGGCTTGTGGTCAGTCCGTGTGAGGCCCCCTTGGTTGAACATCCTGCCTTGACGGCCATTCATTGCGAAGGAATGCATCTGTTTCGCAAGAGACTGGCAACCCCGGGCAAATCAGCCGTTGCCACCTTCGAGGTCAACCGGTTTTCCAGGACTACCTTCTTTCCAGAGGACAATTCTTTCCTTTGCCAACCAGACTTGACTGCGTTGACTACACCATCCACCAGGCTCACCGAATCCACTCCGGTGGCCAAACCGTATCCGGTAGCCAAGATTGAAGCATTTCAAATAATCAGAACCGAGACATTTCCGCCAACCAAGACCGGATCATTTCCATCAGCCATGACCGAAGCTTTTCCGACAATCATGACCGGATCATCTTCGTCAGCCATGACCGGGTCATTTCCGTTGGCAACAACCAAAACACATGCAGCAACCGCATCCAGAAAAAACCCGACAGTCGGGTCTGAAACCGTTATTGGCTCGAAAATTCTGTCTCTGGCCAATACGTTGCTTGAGCAGGGGGCATCGCAACGTGCCATTCTTCTGTTGCAGGATTTGCTTGCCTCACCAAATACCCAATGGAGTCTTGATGCCCCCCGTCACCAGGCAGTTGCCCTGCTGGCCGGGATTCACGCGGACCAGGGCAATCTGGACATCGCCGAACAAGGATTCAGGGAAGCCATTGCCGCCGACAAGCTCAATCCGCAATACTATCACCATCTGGCCATGATCATGTTGGCCCGAGGGAATCGGCAGCAGGCCATCGATTTATGCAAGAAAGTATTGTTTCTTGATCAGGATTTTATTTTGGCCCATTTTCAACTGGCCACGTTGGCGGTCGATCCGCATGAGGCAACCCGGTACTTGAACAGCACCAGATCCCTTATAAAAGGCTTGCCGGTTTCAGCCGTCATTCCTCATGCCGAGGGCATGACCGTGAACATGATCCAGGAGAGCCTGACATCCCTGCAAAAGGGACTGAATGCCCATGCATGATGATCGGAATCTTCCACTGCCCGCAGAGAACCCCAAGCACGCCGAATCCACTTCAGCAGCAGGGCATGAGGCGCGCACCATCCAGCCTGAAAATGCGATCATGGCAACAGAGGATGAGTCGCTCGCCATCCAGCATGAAAACAGAGCCATTCTCAAGGCGCGGGCACAAGCCCTGGCCCGTGTTGCCCAGACACGGATCCTGGATGAGGAAATCATCGATGTGATCGAATTTTCTCTCAACGACGAAAAATATGCCCTGGAACTGACCTGCATCCGGGAAGTCTACCCCCTGAAAGAACTGACAGAACTTCCCGGGGTCCCTGCTTTTGTGGCCGGGTTGGTCAATGTGCGGGGACAGATTTTATCGGTCAATGACATACGCAAATTTTTCGACATGCCCCGGGCAGGATTTTCGGACAAGAACCGTATCATCATTTTGTTCAAGCCGGGCATGGAGTTCGGGATTCTTGCCGATGCCATTCTCGGCATCCGCCGCATTCCCAGAAGGGAAATTCTGCCCACCCTGCCCACCCTGACCGGCATTCGTGCCCAATATTTGAAAGGGGTGACCCTTGACCATACCGTCATCCTGGATGGCATGGAACTGCTTGCCGATCCAAAGATGATCGTCAATGATCGCTGAACCATGTTGATCTGAAAAACGGGTTGATCGACTGTTTGAACGGCAGGAACCATTTGCCTCGATTGGAGAAAACCATGTGGCGATTTGTTGGAAAGAGCTTATTGCGACAGATGCTCATGATGCTGTTTCTTGGAGCCTTCATTCCCATTCTGCTCGTTTCGGTGGTCTCTTCGAAATATGCCAGGGATGCCTTGGAGCAGGAAGCGTTCAGCAAATTGACGGCGGTCCGGGCCATCAAGAAACAACGCATTCCGGAATACCTGAAAAAACGGTTTCAGGAACTCGACTTTATCGCATCTGACCGGGAGACCCGGGAAGCGATAGGCATGCTCAATGAATTGCTGGCCAAAACGCCGGAAAATACCGGGAATGTCATCAATCTGGCCAACCCAAACTATAAAACTCTTCACGAGACCTTCGACCCGTTTTTCCGGGATTTCAAGGCCAATTTTCACTATCCCGAACTCTATCTGCTCACCCTGGACAATGGAACGGTTGCCTACAGTGTGGGACAGGGACGCGAATTGGGCACGCAACTCGTCGCGGGACCCTACAAGGATTCCGGACTCTCCCTGGCCTGGGCTGGTATCAGCAGGCAGGGCAAGAAAAACTTCATGACCGATATATCCATGAATCCGGACACCGGCATGCCTGTCGCCTATATCAGCGCCCCGATTCCTGGTCCCAAGGGCAAGAGCCTGGGCGTGGTCGTGCTGCAAATCAATCTGGCAGAGATTGATTATCTCATGCAAGAGCGTCTGGGTATGGGAGAGTCGGGCGAGACCTATCTGGTAGGCCAGGACCTGCTGATGCGATCCAATTCACGTTTCGACACCACGCCCACCATCATGAAACAAAAAGTGGATACTGCTGCCACTCGTACCGGATTGATTGACAAGGAGGGCAATGTACTGGTCCGGGATTATCGCAATATTGACGTACTCAGTTCATACAGTCACGTTGGCTTGAACGAACAATTCGGCACCAGTTTCGAATGGGCCATCATGGCCGAAATTGACCGCAGCGAGGCCTTTCAGCCGGTTTATGATCTGGTGTCGCGAATTGCCATATTGGGCCTGATTGCCCTGGCCATGGCCGGTGGCGTGGGAATTTACATGGCCCGTTCCCTGAGCCGACCCTTGGGCCATATTTCCAGCCTGTTTGCGCAGGTGACCCAGGGCGATCTGACCCTGACCTGTGAATCCAACCGCCAGGATGAAATTGGTGACCTGTCGCGGTCGATGGGACAGATGATCGGCATGTTGCGGGAGCAAACGCGCCGGATCAATGAGGGAACCAGCAGTCTGGCTTCGGCCATTTCCGAAATCACCACCACGGCTGCCCAACTGGCAACCAGTGCCACGGAATCCTCCACCACCATTGCCGAGGTGGGGACCACGGTCGAGGAGGTGCGCCATACGGCACATCTTTCCAACGACAAGGCCCAACAATTGATCGAAGAGTCCAACAAGCTCTCTCACGTCGCCCACTCGGGTCGTACCGCCTCAGCGCATGCCAGCGAGGGAATCAAAAAAATCAACGAAGAGATGGAATACATTGCCGAGAGCATCATCAAACTGAGTGAGCAGACGCAAAATATTGGTGAAATCATTGGTTCGGTCAATGACTTGGCCGACCAATCCAACCTGCTTTCGGTCAATGCCTCCATTGAGGCGGCCAAGGCCGGCGAAGTCGGCAAGGGCTTTGGAGTCGTGGCCCAGGAGGTCAAGAGTCTGGCCGAACAGTCCCGCGAAGCAACCCGGCAAATCAAGACCATCCTGAATGACATTCAAAAAGCCACCAGTGCCGCAGTCCTGGCCACGGAGCGAGGCAGCAAGGCCGTCGAATCGGGTGTCCATCTCAGTGACGTGGCGGGGCAGGCCATCATCTCCTTTGGTGAAAGTGTTGAATTGACCGGCACTGCTGCCGAACAGATCGGGGCCTCCAGTCGGCAGCAGTTGGCCGGGATGGATCAACTGGTCACGGCCATGGAAAACATCAAGACAGCAACCTCCCAGAATGTGGAAGGTGCCCGGCAATTGGAATCGGCCACCAAATCCCTGAACGATCTCGGCCACAACCTCAAAGAGTTGATTTCACGCCTGAAGGTTTGATTTTCTGGAGACCGGGAATGAATGAGAAGGAACTCCTGGAAAGATTGCAGGAAGCCTTTCGGGCCGAGTCCCAGGAACGGCTGGCGACCATCGTTCATGAATTGCTGGCGCTGGAAAAAGAACAAACTCCTGCCCAGAGACAGGAGTCCCTGGAGCGGGTTTATCGGGACGCGCACAGTCTGAAAGGAGCCGCCCGGGCGGTCAATTCCAGGGAAATTGAAATTCTCTGCCAGGCCATGGAAGGGGTCATGGGTGCCCTGAAGAAAGGAACCATCTCCTCTTCTGCTGCCTTGTTCGATACCGTTCACCAGGCGGTTTCGTTCATCGAAAAGGCTTTGGAAGATGCGCCATCGGCCCCGAAGCCGCCGTCAAGAAAAAAAGAATTGGCCCATCTCGTGCAAATATTGGAGACATGGGTAAAATCACCGACTGCCCCATCTCTCCAGGTAAGATCTCCGACAGCCCCATCTCTCCAGGAACAATCTCCGGCGAACAAGTTGCCGTCAGAAAAATCACCTGATCAGACAGGGTTGCAAAATGACGGTCCATTCAAATTGCCGCCGGAAATATCACCTGATCAGACAGGGTTGCAGAAAATATCACCTGATCCGGCAGGGTTGCAAAATACCGGTCCATTCAAATTGCCGTCGGATAAATCACCTGTTCCGGCAGGGCTGCAAAATGCCGATCCATTCAAATTGCCGTCGGATAAATCACCTGATCCGGCATGGCTGCTAAATGACGGTCCATTCAAATTGCAAAATGCCGATCAATCCCTGTCTGCCCTGTCCCCGGGGCCGGAACCGGTGGAACACGCGCCAGGAATTATTGTCCATCCGCCACAACCAGAACCGGAACCGGTGGAACACGCGCCAGGAATTATTGTCCATCCGCCACAACCAGAACCGGAACCGGTGGAACACGCGCCAGGAATT
>JADGCO010000115.1 GCA_015228935.1 Magnetococcales bacterium
TCCAGGAGGAAGGGCTGTGCCCTTCCTCCTGGCGGGGTTTGGGGCGGAGCCCCAACAAAGTCCTTCATGTCAAATCCTTTTTTTGAAGGGGTTTTGAATGGTTACGAACTCGCTGCTCAGGAAGGCAAAAGTTGAAAGTGGCCCTGCCGTCATCGGCGGGGATTACAGTGTGATGTCGGCCCCATGCTTGAGTAACATGGTCACAATTTCCCGGTGATCATTGTGGAGAGCGGCGGCCAGGGCAGTACGTCCCCATTGATCCCGGACATTGACCTCCGCACCCCGCTGGATCAACTCTTCCACGAGATCACTTCGTCCAGACTCGGCAGCCTGGATCAAGGCAGTCTGGCCCAGAAAATCCTGTTCATGGGTCTGGTTTGCTTCCAGCAGGATCCGCCTGGACGGCAGGCTGATGGGCGTGCCATTGGTTATTGATGCTGTTGTTTCGGCGTTGTTATTCCAACCGTCCACATTGGATTTGGAGGGCATGGCCACCATGCTGGAGACGACAAGACTGGTGGCAATCATGGAAAGATCGGAGAGTTTCATTCCGTTCCCCTTTTTTTTGTGCTGATCAGGGCTGCACCCATGCCGGTCAGGAATAAAAAAACAGCCTGCCCAGACCGGTTTCGAAGGGGTATATGGAATAACCATGCCAGTAAGGAATAAAATAAAATTCTTTTTTTTCAATTCGTTGCAATATTCGCCCAAGGCGGGCCTGCCACCATCCGACAACAGGGGGCAATTATTGCCGGTATATTTTACCGGAACTTCCTATTTGCAATGCTGGCGAGGCCTGAGTACGTTGGGATGTGATGGGTGGGTTGCCGGATTGTTTGGGGGATGGTGCGTGAAGAAACCTTGCCTGAGGATGTTACCGGGATGGGAGCCTGATATGGAATTTGCTTCGGGCAAGAGTGGGGACTCTGAACAGAGCGCGTGCAGGGGAACCAATTTACGCAAAATAAAAGGCGGGAGGTTGGCCAGACAACGGCATCTGGATACCGTCCCGGCGTCTCCCGTCAGCTATCGGGTCCAGACCCAGCCGACATCGCGCTCCCACCTTTCACTGGCAAGGATACAAAATTTCCTTGACCATGGAAACAAAAATCGACGATCGACAACCAACCATTCAAGGACCAGAGGCGTGTGCAGCCAGGTGGTCGTTGCGGCTTTCATCTCCTGAGGAAGGTCAACAAGTCATGGATGAAATAAAAGATTCTGTCCCTGTGGTCCTGGTGGATACCGCCGGATTTGATCGTCTGGAGAGGGAGGAGGAGCAGGCTGTCCTTGCCCGGCGTTTGCTGGAGGCACTCATGGAGAGCATCCGGCCGTTCATCGGGTTTGCCGATCCGAAAAAACTGATCCGTCGCCACGGCACCGGGGATGGATATTATTTGTTTCTGGAGAGTCTCCCGTCGCCGGTGGCCATGCGTTTTGCGCGAAACCTGGAGGAAAAACTGAGAGAAGAGAACAAACAACATCCACGCTATCCGTTGCGGTTGCGGGTCGGGTTGACCTTGGGACGGGTGGGAATGGTGGAGGATCAGCTTCTGGGCAAGGTGCTGACCGAGGCGGCCCGTCTCATCGATCATGACTGGATCAAAAAGGTGTTGGATGAACGCCCGGAAAATCCCCTGGTTTTGGTAACCTCGGCGTTTTTCTGGGATGATTGGTATAATCATGCGTTCAGGTTGGATGCGGCATTGTGTTATCCCACCGAGAGACCCTGGATCCAAGAGGATTTGTCCGTCAAGCATGACAAAACCGTGGCGGCCCATGTTCAGGTTGTTCCCGAATTATGGGCGACCATCAAAAGGCGGTTTCCGCCCCAGGGGAAAACCGCTTCCTCTGCCCCGGATTTGACTCCCTGGCTCCAATCGCTTTTGGATCGCGTCCGACATATAAAAATCAGTGGGATCGGCAGCGGGGCCGGGCGGGGCCGGAGTGCCAATCTGTATCCCATCGAGGAACTTTATACCACCTTGAAGAGCCAAGCGGCGGAGTTGCGGGGCCAGGGCCATGCGGCAGAGTTGCAGGGCCATGGTCATGCGGCGAAATTGCGGGGCGATGCGGCGGAGTTGCAGGACTTCGTGGATGAACAGGGTGTTTTTGCAGCCCTGGGCAGAGGTGCGGGCGAGGAAATGCTGGAGCGGGTTGCCCTGCGTGCCGAGCCGATCTCTCTTGCCACGTTGTTGCCAATACATCGGCGGTTATACATCGAGGGGCAACCGGGGGCCGGCAAGACGACTTTTTTGCACCTGGTCGCGGCCATGCTGGCCAAGGATTTATTACGGGAGGATTGCCCGGTTGGGAGTAGCTGGCGATCCCGTTATCTGGGCATGGATGACCGCCAAGTTGCGCCCCTGCCACTTTTGTTGAAAATTTCCGAATTGGCCGCGCTGCTGGCGGATAAAAACACCCCCAAAAGAGCGGATGACCGTTTTCGATTGTTGGATCTGCTCCAGACCACGGCGGATGCCAGGCCGGATTTGGCATGGCGGAATTATTGGGAAGGGTTGCTGAAAGAAGGCCGGGTTGTGTTGCTCCTGGATGGCCTGGACGAGGTGGTGGAAGAGGGAGTGCGGGCGCAGGTCTTTGAAATATTCCAAAATGCGGCAACCCACTGGCCGCAAAGTGCCATCATCGTCAGCAGTCGGCCTTATGGAGGGGAAATCCTGCAAGAGAGGGGTTTTTACCGGGCCATGATTGCGCCTTTTGGAGCGGAGGAGACCCGGGAGTTTATCGACCGCTGGTCGGCGGCCCTGTATGGCCATGCCATAGGTGACAGGCCTGCCGGTGAAGCGGGGCAGCATGCCGATACCCTGAAGAAGGCCATTCTGGACAAGCCCGCCATTCGTAAGCTGGCGGAAAATCCCGTCATGTTGACCTGCCTGTGTGTGGTGCATTGGAACGAGGGGTCTTTGCCTGAGGGTCGGGCGCGGGTCTACAAGGCGGTGATCCACTGGTTGCTGGGCAGCAAGGAGTCTATCCGCACACAGAAGGATGCCATCCGAACAGGTGAGACGTACACCAACCGCTTTGCCTTGGAGGCTTTTGCTGCCATTGCCTTGGCCATGATGGGTGGCAAGGATGGGCACAAAAAAACCATTTTCGATCTGGAAGAGGCTGCCGAGGCCGCCGTGCCGCTGCTCGAACGCCATTTTCCACAATCTGCCGCCGCAGAAAGGTTGTCCCAGGCGCGGGCGTGGATTCATTTTGAGTGCATCTTCAGCGGTATTTTGGAAGAGACCAGCAGAAACCGCTTGCGTTTTTGGCATTTGACCTTTCAGGAGTATCTGGCGGGGCAAAATCTGGCCTGGATGAGCGATGACCCGGCCAACGGCTGGTGGCAGGTTGTGGCGGGCAGATTGGAAAACGTTGCCTGGCGGGAGACGGTGGATCTTTTTCCGGGGACGCTGTTCGATGAGGGTGGCGGACGCCGGGTGGATGAACTGCTGGCCCGGGTGCTGGAAAAGTATGCCGGTCAAGACCTGGTCGATGCTGCCCGCCAGGCTGGTCTCATGGGGCGCATTCTGGAGCCGATGCGGGTGTATGAGTATCAGCCCAAACCGGAGATCCAGGCCCAATATCGGCGGGTGCTGGATCAGGCCCTGGAAATATTCGAGTCGGAGGGGGCGGTCCTTGTACCCATCGCCGAGCGATTGCAGGCGGCGGAGGCTCTGGGCCAGGGGGGTGATCCACGCCTGGCTGAGGAAAAATGGCAAAAAAATCTCCTGGCCGTGCTCGGCACCGACATTGTTCTGGGAAAATATTTGGTGACGGTGCAGGAGTACCAGAGCTTTATCGATAATGGTGGTTATAACGATCCCGCCTATTGGCAGGAGGAACGTGCCTGGACCTTTCGCCAGGCCGAGGGGTGGCAGGAACCGGAAGATTGGGCCAAGCAATTGGGCCACCCCAACCGACCCGTGGTGGGGGTCTCCTGGTATGAAGCGTGGGCCTATTGTCTATGGATGAGCCAGCAAAAGGGGAGCCGTTTTTTTCTGCCCGAAGAGCGGGATTCGGAAAAGGCGGCCACACCCTCTCAAGGTGACTATCCCTGGGGTCCTGCGGAGCCTACGCCGGATCTGGCCAATTATGACGCAAGCAAAATAGGATCTCCCACCCCGGTAGGACTCTATCCCGCCGGCAATGGTCCTCATGGTCACTGTGATCTGGCGGGCAATGTTTGGGAGTGGAGCGCCAGTCCCAGGGAGGAGAGCAGCGGGTGGAGCAAAGAGGATATTGAAAAGCGTGGACCACCGAAGGTGGTCAGGGGCGGGTCCTGGCTCAACCCGGCTGAGTTCCTCCGGGCCGCCATCCGCAACGACTACCTCGCCGGTGGCCGCGGCGACAATCTGGGCTTTCGTCTCGCCGCCCCCGCCAGCACGCTTGGTCCTTGAGCGGTTGGTTGTTGATCCTTGCCGGGGGTCCAGGGGGCTTGCCCCCTGGTCGCTCAAAATGGTCAAAAAGGGCCGTTTTTTGTCATTTTGACTGACAAAAATGGCGTTTTGCCCTGAATTTTGTCACTTTACATTGACAAAGTGACACTTTCAAAGTGACAAACTGACAGAGTGTCACTTTGAGACTGACAAACTAACAAAGTGTCACTCTCAAAGTGACACTTTATACCCATCCCTACAACAGTACCCCCCGATAGGAAGCAACAGCATGGCGGATGGTTTTATTGCTGCCGTGCCGGACCAGTGCTGCCATGCGGCACTGCATCCGGCGAAGTTGCCGCCGACTGGGGTGGATGCCGGTGGCGGAAATCCGTTTGCCCAACCAGGTCATGGGTCGTTTGGTGGAGCGGACGGCGGCATGGGGATGTTTCAGCTTCAGACGGCGATGTTGCCACAACCACTCTGCCACTGCGGTACGGGTCTCTTCCAATTGGCTTTTGGAATGGGCAAAAAAGATCATGTCGTCCATGTAACGATGATAGGCGGGAATGTCGAGTACCCGTTTGACGTGGTGATCCATGCCGGACAGATAATGATTGGCCTGCCACTGGCTGGTCAGATTACCGATGGGCAGACCACACCCGTCTGGCGGAAAATTGTCTGGAAATCCCAGAAACGTTGCCATTCCCGGTTGCCGGTAGAGACCATTGCCGCTTTGGCAGATCCATCCGAGCAGTTCCAGCAGTCGTCGATCCTTGATGCGTCGTGCCATGACATCTTCCAGCAGAATGGTGTGGTTGATACTGGGAAAGTAGTGACGAATGTCCAGGGCCATCCGCCAGGGAAAAATACCCATGGCCCCCATGCAGGCAATCTGTGCCCGATGGCTTCCCCGACCCGGCAGACAGGCCCAGGTTTCGCGGATCAATCCCGGATCGAGAAGTGGTGAAAGAACCCGGTAGATGGCATGGTGGACGATTCGGTCCCGGACCGGGGCGGCGGCTACCAGGCGGCGTTTGGGTTCATGGATCATTTTGACGCGATAGCCAGCCGGTCGATAGGTGCCTGCCATCAGTTGCCAGTTTAGGGAGAAGACTTCCTGGTCGGCACGCCAAGCGAATGCCATCACTGAGGTACGGTGGCGTTTCCCCCGGCAAAACTCCCGCCACGCCCGCCACAGATTGTTCGGGGAGGCGATTTCATCGAAAAGATTACCAAAGCGGCGCATGACCGTGTGTGGGAAGGAGCCTGCCCGGACGCTCGGCGTCACCGCCTACGAGAACGGGCAGGCACGAACATGTTTTGGCGCGAAGCCTTGCGCCGGGGGCGCTTCTGCACGGCGGGTGTGTCCGACGTGTTGGCGGGGGCGGCGAGACGAAAGCCCAGATTGTCGTTGCGGTTACCGGCGTGGTTGTCGTTGCGGATGGCGGCCCGGAGGTTCTCAGCCGGGTTGTGCCAGGACCCGCCCCTGTGGGGTTCATGAGAATACCAAAAGCGGAAGCAGGAATTCCCGAAGCGACCCAGAGTGGAGCATAACAATCCTCATTCGTGACGGCAAGCCCAGCTTTTTCATCTGTGCAGAGAAATTGTGCAGAGAAACTGAGCAAAGCAAAATATTTGTGCAGAGAACAATGCCACCCGCTGGAAAATCAGGCGGATTGGGCTTTGATTTTTTTGATCCAACCGCCCAACTGTCGTCCCACATGGTGGACTGATTCAGCGACGGTCATAAAACGATCCTCCTCCAGCATCCGCATTTCCAGTGCCAACAGCAGATGTGCCCGCAGGGTTTGCAGTTCGGCATCGGCGGCAGCAAGACGCCTTTGTCGGTCAATACCGGCCAGAGCCAGCACCACATGATCCAATAGTCGCAACGCCCCCTCCTGTAACCGCCGACTCAAAGGGGAGCGGCTGATGACCGGATCCTCGGTAAGCCGGAGAATCATGGCAGCCAGACGCATGGTTTCACCGTGAAGGGGAGCGGGACGCATCATTCACCGGGGGGACCCGGGAAAAAACTGCCAAGGCCTTCCCGGCGTTTCAATCTGTTGCGTTTTTCCTGGCTGGCGGCGAGGGCAGCCAGCTTGGGGATCAGTTCCGTCTCAATACGTTTGGCCAGAGCTGTGCGTTGCGCATCGTGGGCATCTCCCTCCAGAAACAAAAAGGCCACTGCATCCGCCGCCGATTCTCGTGCTTCGGTGAAACGGGTCTCCTTTTGCGCCGGCTGAAAGGCGTGACAGCCCCGGCAGAGCATTTTCAAGGCGGTGAAAAGGCATTCCCGGGCTGGATTTTCCCGGCCCAGATGGTTTTCCATCGCCCGATAGATTTCCGCCCCCAGGGTAAAAGCCCTGAGATCGGTAACGGAGTAGTTTTTTTTGCCTTTATCGCCCTCGGTGGGTGCCTTTTCCGTGGTTTCCGGTTCCGGGGATGCCGCTTTTACCTTTTCCGTGGCCTCAGATTCCGGGGATGCCACCTTGAGCAGGGGCGCAGTGGCCTCGGCCATGGCATGCTGAGCAGTCTCGGCGCGGCGGGCCATGGCCTGACGTTGGGCATCGGTGAGGGGCAAATCGACGTTGGCGATGACCCAACAGCCGTTTTCCTTGTGGGCTGCCAGGACACCGGTCTTGATAAGGTAGCGTACCTGCCGGGGCGTTTTGCCCAGGATGATGGCCGCTTCGGAAAGAGAAATGTCCAAAGTGACAAACTCCGGTTTGTTTTGTCATGTTGTCACTCTTAAAGTGACAATTTGTCAGATGTCTTGTCAGATTGTCACTCTTAAAGTGACAATTTGTCAGCCAAAACGACACATTTTCGACAAATTTTCAAGGAAAACGACAAATTTGTCAACCAAAATGACAAAAATGGCCCTTTTTAACCATTTTAAGCGACCAGGGGGCAAGCCCCCTGGACCCCCAGCAAGGATCAACAACCAACCGCTCAAGGACCAAGCGTGCTGGCGGGGGCGGCGAGACGAAAGCCCAGAATGTCGTTGCGGATACCGGCGTGGTTGACGTAGCGGAAGGCGGCCCGGAGGCGCCCAGCCGGGTTGCGCCAGGACCCGCCCCTGACAGAGCGTCGATCCCGATCTCCAGTGCTGACCACAGGATCCTTGATCGCCGCGCTTCTCCCAGCGCGTTTTTTGTATGCCTCGTTATCCCAAACATCCCGGCACCATTCCCAGACATTGCCGGCCAGATCGAGATGACCGAAAGGTCCTTTTCCCGCAGGGTATTGTCCTACGAGAGCGGGTTTTCCCATTGAGGAATCCAAGTCATAACAGGCCAACTCCTTCGTTGGCTCTTCTGCATTGTCCCAGGGATAACGCCGGCCATCAGTACCCCGGGCGGCATATTCCCATTGTGCCTCGCTGGGCAGCACTATTTTCTTGCCGGACTCTTGCGTAAGCCACGTGCAAAAGGCCTCTGCATCTGACCAGTCCACCCCCACCACGGGTTGATCTGGATCCGAAAATTTTTGATCCCGCCAATAGGCAGGTTCTTTGTGTTTTTTGGTCGCCTTGAGAAACAGGGCATAGTGCCGGTTGGTCACGGGTGTTTCCGCCAGCCAAAAGGGGGAGAGTTCCACTGGATGTGCCGGTTTTTCATCAGCGTATTTTCCATGATCATCCCCCATGGTAAAGGTTCCCCCCGGCACTGGCAGAAATCGCAATCCCGGCAGGGGTTCCAGAATGTGCTGGGTTGCGGGCGAGACGTTGCGGCTCTTGGCAACTGGCAGGGGTTTCGGGATGTCCTGGGCAATGGACAAAACGCTACGGACATTGGTGACAGGCACTTTGTCGGTTTTGGCACCGATGATCGCTCTTCCCGGCCTGCCATCACCCTGTACAGCGTTGACCGTAGCCCTGGCACCTGCATCCAGGTTGGAACGGACATCCAGGACGATGGCCCTCTGTTCATCCAGGACTTTGGGTAATTGCAGTGGCGACGAACTTCCCGGCGGCAAAAATACGATCAACCGGCACTTGCTGCCCAGATAAGCCAACCCCTCTGCAACTTCGTCATGGTTGAACAGTTGACCCTCTCTATCCACCAAAACGAGAACAGCGCCAGCCTGGTCGCGGATGGTATCCAGGTGCGAGAGCCATGTATCAACGGGCCAGTTGTGTGCCTGGCTTGGCCAGGGATGCAACCCCATCTCTTTCACCATGCGTATCAGTTCGCTGGCAACCTTGTCATCTCCGGGTTGGTGGATCACGAGCAGGTCATATGTCTTGTCCGTTGCCGTATCTTCATGACCCAATAGTCCAAGAGCCAGCCCCGCAATGCTGGGGTTTTTATGGTCTTTGAGTCCTTCCGATGCGGTCAGTACTGCTGGATCCGTCACCCCTTTGAGCAGGCGTAAAATGGCGGTCAACTGCCCAACCGGAGTTTTTTTGTCCTGCAAAAGTTTGACAAAGGGGGAAAAATCTTTCTGCACGGCCTCGGTCAGCATGTCGCGCAACAGGTCTTTCCGATACTCCTGCAAAATACCCGGCAGCAACCCGGCCATGAGGGGGGAAAACAGCTTGTGGTCCGGAATGCCCACCAGGAGCAGCAACACCTCGCGCCACCACTCTGCATCCGCCTGCCCGATCAACAATTCCAATAATGTGTCGTCATCCGACTCCCTGACCACATGTCGTGCCGCCAAATATTCCTGCAAGCCCAAATGCATGAAACCATAACGCTCGGGGGCGTATTCAATAAAAACTCCCGTATCCCGGTTGAGCCACTCCAAAATTTTCAGACCGGAAGGGGCACCCTTTTTTCCGGTCAGGCGTGCCTCGGCAAAATTGGCAAATTCCAGTCGCTTGACATTATCACGTCGCTGTTCGGTGTGGAGCTTCCATGCCAGGGGCCGCAGAATGTCCATGGCTTCTTCCAGGTCGAGCAGGGGTTTCCCTCCTTGCTGGGATGGCTCATCACCACTTCTGAATTGATGCCATTTGCCCAGCAGGATTCCCAGACATTTTTGGTAAAAATCTGCCCGTCGCCGGGGAATCTCCCCCACCCTGAGTATCACCACACACAGCAGGGTCAGCAACAAGGGATTGCCCATCAACACCTGGATGCGCTGATCGGCATAATTCTCCTCGTCCAGGGATTGAAGCAAACGTTTGGAATGGGCCTTGACTTCGGATGTTTTCTCTGGACCGAGATTTATACAGGCTTCATCAACCCAGACCGTGACAAAATGCTCCACCTGCTCCTTGTTCAGGGGCCGGACATCCAGGGGATAAAAATTTTCCAGCCGTACTCCATTCCCATAACCGGCATAACGGCAAGAGACCGCCGCATAAATATGCTGACTCTGCAACCCCACCAATTGGTCATTGATGCGTTTGGCAACCTTCGCCCGCAACTCATTGTCGGCAATCTCATCCAGGCCGTCGAAAAGCAACAACAGCCTGCCACGTGCCCAATAATCCTTGGGCAATTCGCCCGGAAAACGCCCGGCAGAGAGATCCGACAGTTCCTTGTCCAGAAAAGCCTTGAGGGGTTGATGCAAAAACTCTGCGGAAAAATGACGCAGCCGCAAAAATACCGGCAGCACTCCCTGGGGAAGCCCCAGCACGGTTGACCCCTGTTTGAGGCAAAGGTGCAATAATTTTTTCAGGGAGGTGGTCTTGCCCGCGCCTGGCTCGCCAAACAGCACCACGCACTGGCGCAAGCTTTCCGGAGTGGTGCCTGTTTGATCTTTCCGGCAAAAAATATGTTCCAGTTTGATATCGCCGGCACTCAGATCCCTGGCCTCCTGGGCAAGACCCTTCCGGCGTTCGAGATCCAAATCAGCCCCGAATTGCCGCTGGGAAATGCCGAGTGGCACAAACACCTTCTCCAGATCCAGGGAAATATCGCCTCCCTCCACCCCGACCAGCGATAAACGGCCAAATTTGGCCATCGCCCAGTCCGAATAGGGATCTGGAGAGGGTTGCGGATTGGGATCTGGAGGGAGTTGTCTGACCAGTTCGCGAATACGTCCATTCAATGCCTTGAAAATCTCTTTTTGCTCAACAGGCGGATGGTGTTCCAGCGTTTTCTCCGGGGTACCGTAACCCTGAATGTCGGCCAGAGTGATCGTACTGATATAGCCCTGGGAATCGGTAAAGGGAATGGCGGTTGCGCTGGCATCCAAGGGACTTAAAAAAACCGGCAGGATCGTCAACTTTCCCTGTTCAAAGGCGCTCAACAACAAAGGCAGCTCGACCTTGCGGATAAAGTCCGAGGCAAGGAAAGTTTGCGAAATCAACAGAACAGCAACATGGGCTTCACTCAGTTTTTGGGTAATTTTATTCTGCCAATTTTCTCCGGGTCTGATATCTTTGTCACTCCAGACAGTGACCAGTCCATCATCTTCCAGTGTTTTCAAAAACGGAAGAAAATGCACCAACAGCCCGGCATCGGCATGACTGTAACTTATGATGACCCGTGATTTTTCTGGTGGCATGTTTTCGACCCTCACCAAGATTGAATACAACCCTGGCCACCACAGTGCACGAAATCATCCCAAAGAGCAATCACCCTTTCGTTGCGCCAACGGTTATCGTTTCTCCTGAAACTTCGGCCTGCGTCAGCCCAGCGTCCCCGCGTGTCACAAGCCGCGCATCGAACAACCGGAATTTATCGTCCAGTGCATCGTAGGCTGCCTTGAACTCCGGATCAGCCATCCATTCTGCGACCATGTCATCATGCGTTGTCATGGCATGCCTCCTTCAATCCTGCTCTGGTGGTTGCCAAATCATGCAGCAGAGGCCAAAGTTTTGCAAATCATTGACAATATCCGCGCACAAGTGTATAAACAACCATACACTCAGGTACCGGAGATCAGCATGACCTCAATTCGTTGGAATATTGACGTTTCACCAGATACAGACAAATCCGTGCGCATGTTCATTGCGGCACAAGGCGGTGGTCGCAAGGGCGATCTGTCGCGATTCATCGAGGAAGCCGTGCGTACCTGCCTCCTGGAACGCTCCGTCGAACAGGCCAAAATCGCCGCTACCAACATGAGCGAAACGGAGTTGGTCGGCCTGATCGACGAGGCCGTCCAGTGGGCGCGTGAGAATATGGGAGAGGTTACAACAGTTTGAACATGACCGCCGTTCTGCTCACCCAGATGGGAACCCCGGATGCCCCCACGGTCCCTGCCGTGCGGCACTATCTGCGCGAATTCCTGTCCGATCCAAACGTTGTCGATGCACCACGCTGGTTCTGGTTGCCGCTTTTGCATGGGGTGATCCTGCGCACCCGCCCCCCGCGCTCGGCAGCCCTGTATCGGCAAATCTGGCGGGCAGACGGTACCTCCCCCCTGCTGCACCACTCCCGGTTGCAGACCCAGGCAGTCACAG
>JADGCO010000116.1 GCA_015228935.1 Magnetococcales bacterium
CCCTTCCTCCTGGACCTCCTTCCCAGTTTTTCAAACGTTTACTAAAATAGGGGGGTTGAATAGTTACGAAACAAAAAGGACGTCTGGGGGATTCATCCCCCAGGGTCTTGTTTTTTTATCATTGAAAATAAGGGGGTGTTTGAGAGATTCTCCCGCCAAGGCGTTGTTTTCCGGCAAACGGGTAACCATGCAGCCGCAGTGGAGAAAAAGGGGTGAACATGTCCAGGACCAACGGATTGCGGTGGGTCTGGTTGCTGGCGGGTTGCGTCCTTGTCAGCGGTTGTGGCAACAAGGGGAATCTCTACATTCCAGGCCAGAAAACAGCGGATCAGGGGTCGCCGACCCAGAAAAACACCCAGAAACAGATCCCTGCCCCTGAAGAAAAAAACGAAAAAAATCAGGCTCTGCGGTAAAACGTCATGGATTATTTTCATTATCTGGGGGATCGGCTGCATTGCGAAGAGGTCCCCCTGGATCACATCGCTGAACTGGTGGGAACCCCTTTTTATTGCTATTCGGAACGCACGCTGCTGCGGCATCTCAAGGCATTCCAGGATGCCTTTCGGGGCATGGAGCATCGCATCTGCTATTCGGTCAAGGCCAACAGCAACCTGGCGGTCCTGTCGGCCCTGGTACAACACGGCGCGGGACTCGACATTGTTTCGGGAGGCGAACTCGAACGCGCACAAAGGGTGGGATGCCCGGCGGAGCGGATCGTTTTTTCCGGCGTGGGCAAAAGCGCTGCCGAAATCCGGGCGGCCCTGATGTACGGGGTCAGCATGCTCAACGTGGAGAGCGAGGCGGAACTGCAACGGGTCAATGCCGTGGCCAAATCCCTGGGCGTGTGGGCACCCGTGGCGTTGCGCATCAACCCGGATGTGAATCCACGCACCCATCCCCATATTTCCACGGGTCTCAAACGCAACAAATTCGGCATTCCCCATGGCCGGGCACTCGCCCTGTATCAGGAAGCCTCCCGTCTGGAACATGTGATCGTGGTGGGCCTGGATTGTCATATCGGTTCGCAATTGACCGACCTGGCCCCTTTCGTGGAAGCCTTGCGCCGGGTCAAGGGATTGCTGGCCCAACTCCGGGAAATGGGCCTCTCCATCCGCTACCTGGACATGGGAGGCGGTCTGGGAATTCCCTATGGCGAAAAAGACACCCCTCCCTCCCCGGCCCAGTTGGCCGAGGCCCTGGCGGCAGAACTCCAGGATGAAAATCTGATCGTGGTGCTGGAACCAGGCCGGGCCATCGTCGGCAATGCCGGCGTGCTGGTGGCCCGGGTCGAATATGTCAAGGTCGGCGAGGAAAAACGGTTTGTGGTCACCGATGCCGGCATGAACGATCTGCTGCGCCCCTCGCTCTACAATGCCTATCATGGCATCCTGCCGGTCATGCGCCGCTTTGACCGGGAAGAGGTCGTGACGGATGTCGTGGGACCCATCTGCGAATCAGGCGATTTTTTCGCCCGGGACCGGCTGCTGCCGGATTTCCAGGAAGGAGACCTGCTCGTGGTGCGTTCTGCCGGTGCCTACGGATTTACCATGAGCAGCAACTACAACTCCCGCCTGCGGGCAGCCGAAGTCATGGTGCGCGACGACCGGTTTTCCGTGGTGCGCCGGCGTGAAACCATTCAGCAGTTGCTGGACAATGAAATCCTCTTCCCGGTGGAGGGGAACTCTTGAAATTGTCCGGAAATCACCCCAGAACCGGGGACACTTCCAAGGCCGAAAACCCTTCCGGGGACCACCCCGCCCCCCTGATCTTTACCAAGATGCATGGTCTGGGCAACGATTTTGTGGTACTGGACCATCTGGAACAAAAGCGCACAGTGACGCCGCAACAAATGGCCTGGCTGGCAGATCGCCGGTATGGGGTGGGGTGTGACCAGGTGGTGGAACTCGTGGCCGGGGAAAGCCGCGCCCAGGCCAGGATGATCATCCACAATGCCGACGGTTCCCAGGCGGAGATGTGCGGCAATGCGGCCCGCTGCGTGGGATTGTACCTGCGACGCCATCGGGGTATGTTGGACCCGGAACTGACCCTGGAAACCGGGGCCGGACTGGTCAAGGTGCGTTGCGAAACACCGGAACTGTTCGCGGTGGATATGGGAACGCCAAAATTTGGCGGGGAAAAATCCCTGACAGTGACCTGGTCGCCACACGAAAATCCCGTGCCGGTGCCGGGCGTGGTGGTTTCCATGGGCAATCCCCACTTTGTGGTTTTTCGCCCGGATGTGGCGGAGGTTCCCCTGGAGCGGGTCGGCGCAGAATTGTCGGAAAACGCGGCATTTCCCGGGCGAACCAATGTGGAGTTCGTGCAGGTGCTGGACAGTGGGCGGGTGCGCATGCGGGTCTGGGAACGTGGTGCCGGCATCACCCCTGCCTGTGGAACCGGGGCGTGTGCGGCTGCCGTGGCCGCCGCCGCGCGGGGAGCAACAGGACGGCGGGTGGTGGTCCATCTGGATGGCGGCGATCTGACCATACACTGGCAGGAAAACGACCGGGTGATCATGACCGGCCCGGCTGTCGAAGTCTTTCAGGGGAGGGCAATCCCTCCCTGACAGGGAGTTGGCACCCATGCAATTCATCGATCTGCAAGCCCAGTATCAAGTCTACCGGGAAGAGATCAACACCGCCATTCAAGGTGTCCTGGACTCTTCGCGGTATGTCAATGGCCCGCAAGTGGCCGCCCTGGAAGAGGCGCTGGCCCGGTTTGTGGGCGTCCGTCATGCCGTGGGCTTCTCTTCCGGAACAGACTCCCTGCGCGCCACCCTGCTGGCCTGGGGCATCGGCCCGGGAGATGAAGTCATCACCACCCCCTTCACCTTCGTGGCAACCGCAGAAGTGATCGCCATCCTGGGGGCACGCCCGGTCTTTGTGGACGTGGAACCGGAAACCCTCAATCTCGACCCGACCGGGCTGGAACAGGCGATCACCCCCCGCACCCGGGCCATCATTCCGGTCAGCCTGTATGGCCAGTGCGCCAACATGCCGGCCATCCATGCCATCGCCCAAAAACATGGTCTCCACTGCCTGGAGGATGCCTGTCAATCCCTGGGTGCTTCCTGTCATGGGCAACGTTCCGGGAGTTTGACCGAAGCGGCAGCGGTCTCTTTTTTCCCGGCCAAGCCGCTGGGGTGCTATGGTGACGGGGGCATGGTCTTTACGGATGATGCGGATCTGGCCGGCAAGCTGCGCATGGTGCGGGAACACGGCCAGGTGGCCCGTTATCGTCACGCCATGCCCGGCATGAACGGACGACTCGACTCCATTCAGGCCGCCATCCTCCTGGCCAAGCTGCCCCACTTTGAAAAAGAGATCGATCTGCGACAACAGGTGGCCCGCTATTATACGGAGCGGCTGGCCGGGCGGGTGCGATTGCCGGTGATTCGTCCCGGGCATGTCAGCGTCTTTTCCCAGTTTACCATTCTGGTCGATAATCGGGAGCAGGTGATCCGGGCCTGCGAAGCCGCCGGAGTTCCCACGGCGGTCCATTATCCGATCCCCCTGCATCACCAGCCGGTCTTTGCCACGGGACCCCTGGCCCTGGGGTATGCGGAGAACGACTTTCCGGTGGCGGTCCGGGCCGCTCGCGAGGTTCTCTCGCTGCCCATGCACCCCTTCCTGACTTCCGACCAACAGGATCTGGTCGTCCAGACGGTATTGCAAGCCGTGGCTGGCAGGTGACGCGGGGGCACATGTTCGCCCAGGTGGCCCTGCCGGTTCCGCTGCGCAATCTGTTTACCTATGAGGTCCCTGCAACGCTGAAGGCGGCATGCCAGCCGGGTTGTCTGGTCCTGGTCCCGGTCGGTCCTGCCAGCCGTGTCGGGGTGGTGTGGGAACTTTCGGACACACCCGTCTGGCAGGAGGGAACGATTCGTCCCCTCCTGGACGTTCTGGGCGAGGGACCGTTCCTCAATGCCGAATTGCGCCGTCTGCTCGATTGGCTGGCCCGCTATTACATGCAGCCCATCGGCAGTGTCGTGACCACGGCCTTGCCGGGCCATTTGGGCTTTCACCGCAAGCGGCGTTTTCTCTGGCAGGGAAAACCGGTCACCGGGGATCTGCCCCCGGCCCTGCTCCCCCTGGCCACGGCCTTGCAAACCCGCAAGGGTGGCCTGACCGAAGAGACCCTGGCCCGCAATTTTGGACGCACAGGGTTGCAGGGACGCTTGCGGCAATTGCTGGAGCGGGGTCTGGTTGCCGTGGAAGAAAACTGGCAGCCACGGCATCGAACCGGTGCCACTCCTCCAGAAGTGTCGTCCCCCCTCCCCTCGCCGACCACCCAAACCGGTTACTCCCCGGTCAATGACGCGCCCGATTGCCAGGGCCAGCCCGTCAATGATGCGCCCGATTGCCAAGGCCAGCCCGTCAATGATGCGCCCGATTGCCAAGGCCAGCCCGACATGGTCAGGGTAGTAACCGCCCAGAATGGGCAGGATGGAATGAATGGGCAGGGTAGAACGGAACAGAACGGCATCCCTGGATCAATCCCGGATCGAGGTCCATCATTGAACGCCGGACAGGTGGCCTGCGTTCAGGAACTGGCGGCGGCCATGGCTGCCGGCATCTATGCCCCGTTTCTCCTCGAAGGGGTGACCGGCAGCGGCAAGACCGAGGTTTATTTTCAGGCCGTGGAGAGATGTTTGCAGCAGGGGCGGCAGGCCTTGCTGCTCGTCCCGGAAATTGCCTTGACCCCGCAACTCGTGGCCCGCTACCGCGCCCGATTCCAGCACACCCTGGCTATTTTCCACTCCGGCATGCCGGACAATAAACGTTTCGCCTATTGGCAGGCCATTCAGGGGGGCGAGGCCCGGGTGGTGATCGGGGCACGCAGTGCCATTTTTGCCCCGTTTGTCCGTCTGGGCCTGGTCGTGGTGGATGAAGAGCATGACGGTTCCTACAAGCAGGAGGAAGGGGTTCCCTATCATGCCCGGGACATGGCCGTGGTGCGCAGTCGGGAGGTGGGGGCGGTGCTGGTGCTGGGAAGCGCCACACCTTCCCTGGAATCCCTGGCCAATGTCGAGCGGGGACGCTATCGCCATCTGACCTTGTCGGAACGGGCCACCGGAGCCGCATTGCCGCACATGCACAGGGTCGATCTCAAGGATCCCCAGGTTCGGGAGACGTTGGCCTCCGGTCAATTGCTGAGCGGGGTGTTGCGGCAGGCAATTACCGAGGAAGTGACCAACGGGCGGCAGGTGTTGTTGTTTCTCAATCGACGCGGCTATGCCCCTTCCCTTTTATGCCGGCGCTGCGGCGCGGCCATCACCTGTCCCAACTGTTCGGTGGCGTTGACCCTGCATAAACAACGAGGTGGTTTGTTGTGCCATTACTGTGATCATTTGCGCCCCATCACCGATATTTGCGGGGTGTGCGGCCAGATGAGCATGGCCCATCTCGGTTTTGGCACGGAACAACTCGAAGAAGAGACCAGAAACTCTTTTCCGGGCATACGGGTGGCCCGCCTGGATCGGGACACGGCCAGCGGCAGCGGACGCCTGGAAGAGATTCTGGAAGCCTTTCGGACCGGTTCGATTCAAATCCTGGTCGGCACGCAAATGGTTGCCAAGGGGCACCATTTTCCCAACCTTTCCCTGGTGGGAATCGTGCTGGCCGAAACCAGTTTATGGCAACCCGATTTTCGTTCCGCCGAACGGACCTTCCAGCTCGTCACCCAGGTCGCCGGTCGGGCCGGTCGGGACAGGATTCCCGGGCGGGTGATGATCCAGACCTACGATCCGGCCCACTACGCCCTACAGGCAGCGGCCAACCATGATCTGTCCAGTTTTGTGGCCACCGAAAAAGAATTTCGGCGGGAGGCGGGCTATCCGCCGTTTCGGCGCCTGATCCTGGTCCGATTTTCCACCCCGGTCCAGGAGGAAGGGGAACGGTTTCGCCGGCACCTGAAAGAGACCCTGGCAGGCGAACAGGAAGCCAGAATTCTCGGACCGGCTCCGGCACCGTTGTTCAAATTGCGCGGCTGGTTTCGGTGGCATGTCCTGTTGAAAGAGACGGATACCGGCTCTCTGCATGCCGCAGCCCGACGGTTGTTGACCCAGGCCGGAAAACTGACCGGCGGAACCCGGATCCGTCTGGAGGTGGATGTTGATCCGTACAGCTTTTTTTAAGTGGAAAATCCCCATGATCTGGAATTCAGGCTCCTGGTCAGGATGCGTCGTGAAATGGTATACGGAAGAGGGTCACTGTCCATGCCAAGAAACGGAAATGAATCCCTGTCCGTTGCAAGGACATGATCCACTTTTTTTTGACAGAAAGGTTGATTTTCTGAAAAATAAGTTTATCATGGAAACCCATGGGAGAATTTTATTATTTGAATACAGAGCGTTGAAAATATCTGTCGGAGAATGAAGGTGGCCCACCCGTTTGGCATGTGGTACTCTCGCACCGGGTCAGGCATGAAACTTGCGGTCCCCTGTTGGGATGATGCATTTTTGATCCTGGGGTACTGGATCGGTCAAGGATGTTGATTGTCAGGTTTCCGTGATGCAGGACGGTAAAGACGAGAACAACGCTTGCCAGGAAAACAAGGCGGAGTGGTACTCGTGGGCGGTGTCTGTCTTGGGTACACTGTCTGCAAGACGAAGAAAGGGGAGTTATCCAAATGGCGGAAAAAGTTGCTGGTGCCAGGAACATGCTGCCGGAATCGGATGTGATCGGTTTGGTGCGGGACGGAATCGCTTCTTCTCCTGATTGGGACAGGAGGATGACAAAAGAAGAATTCGAAAACGAGTTTTTAAAAATCTCCAACCGGGAGATCGACATGTACAAAGTCAAGCCCTGCCGGGTAGGCGTCCGGTCTTCGGGAGTTTCTTGACCTGTAGTCTGTTGTAGATACAACCAGAAAGAGGGGTGGACTGGAGACGGTCTACCCTTTTTTTCGTCCCTGGCGTCGTTGATCTGCCAGAAAAATACAATCACCTGCAATCAAAATCGTGTCGTGTTGATTTTGACTCTGTCTGGAGCTACCCTGCTGGGAATTCATTACAAGAGAGTTGAACACCCGGAAAGGCAACGAGATTCATGGAAAGCACAGAAAGCAATGATCAGCAAAATCAATTAAGTAGCTGGTTCCATAAACTCTGGATGGAAAGTTTTCTTCCGGAAGCCAGGGAGATTGTCGCTGGTGAAAAGGGAGATTTGATTCTGCCTGAAGGGGTCGAAAAACAAGTTTCTGAGGCTTTTGTAACCATATGGAATTGCGTCAATGGGCACATGAAGACTGATGATGGAAAACCAAAAAAAATGGATCGTCATAAAATCGCGGCATGCGTAGCGGCGGCCATTCTCCATGTGCGTGTACTCAAACGTTCAAACATATTGGACAAAGGATCACCTCGCGCTCATTTCGCCAATGAAATTCTGGCTTTTTATTGCGCATTAAACACTTTGGCATCCTTTATCTTTACAGGGTTTGATCAGGGCGAATTGCAGATTGATCCCAATCGAATCCTTGATCTCAGAAAAACAGGGTTCAGAATGCCGCCAACTCCCAAGAATTCAGATACCTACGATCAACACATCTACCTTGCATTTCAGGTTTCCCGTACCCTGCGCTACCTGCCGAACAGTCAACCAAGTCTGGGAATGAGTCATAACTTTATCCCTGTTGATATCCTGCTTTTGTCCACGATCCTCTACCACATCGAACTTTATAACCTGGAAACATTACCGATTATCACGATTGACAAGGATGAGCCAAACAAGGCAGCGTTATAGGCGATACCGGGTGGTGTCCATTGATGACCTGACCGATGGCCTTGGGCGATTTTGAAAAACAGAAACATGTTGATTTTCTTGAACTTTCACCAGTGCCGTTTTGTGAGGCAATGCAGGATTAAGGCATGTAAATTCGAATAGTTATATTGCATCAGGTCAGTAATGGACACCACCGGATTGTCAGCCAAGCTGGCCCAAACGATGATCAAGGCATCTAAACGCGACAAAGTGTCAAATCCGGTAATCTCAAGGTGCCGAATCTCGAAATATAGTGAATCTATCAACTGTTTCAGCGCTAAATTTTATTCGACGTAATCTTGATTTAAGTATTTTTATCGAGATTAGGCTCATTTTTTTATGAACATCTTCCATATCAATCAATCCTGATACCGTTTCAATTAAGTCACCAACAACAAATAGTTGAACTTTCAATTCTCTTTTTTTTAATTTTAAAAAATAAAATTGAGGAATTATAAATACTAAAATGCCAATCATAACACTAATAGCAAAAATTAAAAGTGCAGGAACAAAAAAATAACCAAAAATTTTAGTTAATCCAAATTCTTTAATTGATAAAAATGTCGCTGAAAATATAATATAAAATACAATAGCACCAATAGCAATAAACACCCTTGATCTTACAATTTCTTTTTCTAAATTGTAAATTTGTCTTGATGTATCTTCAACGAAATCGACCAGCTTTTCGATTTCGTTGATATTTGTTTCATTGTGAATATTAACTGGTTTGTCATCCATTGCCATCTTATCTCACTTGGATATTTTAGCGACAGTTTCCATAAAATTTTTAATCAAAGCTCGAGAATTATTCGTTCCGCCAATGTTAGATTTAATAGTTTGCCCATTCCAGGAAAAGTCCACATCCCAAGAAGAAACAGGCACAGTATCACATGATATATTCGAAGTCCCTATGTTGAAGAGCAAACGGTTCAGTATTTCAGTAAAAGGGCTTGACAGTGCTGGATGATAATATTTTTTTGCTTCGTCAAGATCATTAATAAAAAGGTCTGATTTATTTACAGCAATTAAAATCCATCGCGGATGCTTACATCTTGAATGGCTTTCTTTTATCCGTTGACAGATATATGAAAAATCCTCAAGCTCCTTTTTTAAGTTAAATTCACGCAATCGATCTATCGAATCGTATCCAGATTCAAGCAGATAATTGGATGTAATCTCATCTCTTGGTTGAGTATATCCCCAATCAACAACGTAAATAACTCCGTCGAGATTATCATGCTTGCTGAACGCCTCGTGAAGGCCGAGGTCACGCTCCTGAATGCCTTGACCAGGAATGACACGAACAACGGTTCCCCAACCTCCAACAGTCAGGACAGAACTTTCAATATTACGAGATGTTTCAGGGATTTCATACTCCAGATATTCGGTGGCTCTTCTCATGCGATCATGCAAAAGAGATTTACCTACTGCCATTCGTCCCGTGATCACGATGTTGGTATTGCCTTTGCCAAGGTAATGAATTAAAACCAGCAAAGGCAGCATCAGATTATTGATACCAAAATGGACCATAGGTGACGATCACGGACCAGAATCTGACATGCTATCGTCAATATCCAGACCCGGTCATGCTAGCATCGTCATGTCGGTGCTGCCAAGAGGATAGTTGGAAAAGGGCAAAAGAGAAGCATATATTTCAATGTGGACACGGCATGGCATGATCCCGCATTTACAGCAAATCAGCCATGATCGAATCCGCCAATGGCAATCCTTGTGAGGTCAAAAAGAGGCGTTCCGGTGACTCCTCCACCCAGCCGGCAGCACGGAAATGGGCCAGACGAGCCTGTTTTTCTGTAACAATATCCACCCCTTTGATCGTTCGGTACAGGTGTCGATCCAGGCCGATGCCTTGTCGCAGGCCCATGATCAGGGCATCGGCGGCGGCTTCGTCTGGGGATTGGATGGCGTCCAGGAGCAGGGGGAGGTGGTTTTCCTGGAGGGATTGCAGGTAGGTGGTGACGTTAGGGTGATTGGCGGTGCGGCGGCGGCTGAAATGGCTCCCATCAATGGATGTCAGCTTGCCATGTGCCGCAGCCCCGATGCCGATATGGTCGCCAAACTCCCAGTAATTACAATTGTGCCGGGAATGGTATCCCGGTTTGGCAAAGTTGCTGATTTCGTAGGGGGACCAGCCCAGGCGGGCCAGGGTGGCGTGCGTGTATTGGAACATTTCCAGGGATATATCCTCCGGCAACGCAGCGGCAAAATACCGGGTGGTAAAGGGGGTGCCGGGTTCCATGGTCAAGGTGTAGCAAGAGAGGTGTTCCGGGTTCCAGGTCAGGGCTTCGGTCAACTCAAGTTGCCAATCTGCCGGAGTCTGGCCGGGGGTGGCATAGATCAAATCCAGTCCCAGGTTGCCAAATCCAGCGGCCCGGGCGGTGCGTATGGCCGTGCGGGCTGCATCTGCCGTATGGATGCGCCCCAGGAGAGCCAGCCGGTCGGCGGTCAAGGCCTGGATTCCCAAGCTCAGGCGGTTGACGCCGGCAGCACGATACCCCTCCAAACGCGCCAAAGTGACGGAATCCGGATTGGCTTCCAGGGTGATTTCAGCAGCGGGAAGCAGGGACCAAAGGGAACGAATGGTATCCAGAATGGTGGTGATGCCGGTGGCCGAAAACAGCGAAGGCGTCCCCCCACCGATGAATATGGACTGCAAGGGGCGGGAATCCTGCACCAGACGGTGCCGCCAAAGGCGCAGCTCCTGCACCAGGGCCGCAACATAGGATTCCTCCGGCGGCAAGGCGACAGCGTCGGAGTGAAAATCACAGTATGGACATTTGCGGGTGCAAAAAGGAATGTGCAGGTACAGGGCAAGCGGGGGCAGGAGCATTCCCGGACCGGGCCTGGCTAAAGGGATGTTTCCAATAAAACTTTTTGTTGGATGGTAATCAATTGCCGGATGCCCTCTTCAGCCAGGTTGGCCATGGCGTTGAACTGGTCGCGGGTAAAGGGGGCCGCTTCGGCGGTGCCCTGGATTTCGACGAAACTTCCGGAACTGGTCATGACAAAATTGCAGTCGGTTTCGCAGGTGGAGTCTTCCGGATAATCCAGGTCCAGGAGCGGCTGGCCTTTCAGGATGCCGCAACTGACGGCGGCCACAAAATCCTGGATGGGCAATGTCGTCAATTTTTGGCGTTTCTGGAGGGTGCGGCAGGCATCCATGAGGGCGACAAAGGCCCCGGTGATGGAGGCGGTACGGGTACCACCATCGGCCTGGATCACGTCACAGTCGATCCAGATGGTGCGTTTGCCAAGCAGGTCCAGATTGACCACCGAGCGCATGGAGCGACCGATGAGACGCTGGATTTCGAGGGTGCGTCCCCCCTGTTTGCCACGACTGGATTCACGCACGGTCCGTTCATGGGTGGAGCGGGGCAGCATGCCGTATTCGGCAGTGATCCAGCCGCGTTCGGGGTGTTGTTGGCGCATCCAGCGGGGTTGGGACTCTTCCACGGTGGCGGTACAAATGACCTGGGTATCCCCGCAGGTGATCAGACAGGACCCTTCGGCGTGTTTGATATAGGAGCGGGTGATGGTGACTGGTCGCAATTGATTGGAACGGCGGTCATGAGATCGGGTCATGATGGATATTCCTTAAAAAAAACAAATTGAAAAAAAGAGGGGGTCTGGGGGATTCATCCCCCAGTGGGGTCTGGGGCAAGGCCCCAGTGGGGTTTGGGGCGAAGCCCCAATAAAAATCATTTTTCAATTTTTTTTTCTCAGCAGGCACTGTTCAGGATCATTTAAAAAAAGGAAAACAGGCACAGTTCAAGATTCCAGGAAAGACGGAAAAGTGATGGGGAAGGTACGATACCTCTCAGAGGCTGTCCATGAACTCTCGAATAAAAAAATTGGAAAGAAAGATTTTATTGGGGCTCCGCCCCAAACCCCGCCAGGAG
>JADGCO010000117.1 GCA_015228935.1 Magnetococcales bacterium
CCCACCAGGACTCCGTCCTGGACCTGTCCGGTCGCCAGCCCCCTGGACCCCGGTTTGTTGCCGGATGATGAACAGTTACCGTTTTGAATGGGATGGCTGAATAGTTACAAATTGACATGGACTTTCTTGTGCGCAAATCCGTTTTGCTCATCTTATCGATACTTTGGCTGATTTCCTGGCCGATACCGATGGCGGCTGCCGAAAAAGGGCCGGCCCCGCGAACGACTCTTGACCGAACGACCCCCGACCGGGCAGTTCTCAACCCGAAAAAAAATGCCGAATTGGTCCCGGATCCACTGGTGGCGACAACTCCGCTTTGGAAATTGAAAGCGCCGCAGGTGGAACAGATTCGGTTGGTGATCGAGTTGCTGACCAAAGAGGCCGATGGCATTGCGGCGGATGTCACTCCGGAGAGCGGTGACGGGCAACGGCGGGCGGCCTTGCGCAAAAGGATTGAATTTCATACCACCGGTTCCAGAAAATCCAACCCCTGAAGCATTCCAAAAAATCCAGGACATTTTGACAGAACGGAACCGCGAGGCGGAAAACGCCTCCACAGCCCTGAAACAGGCGCAACAACTGTTGCAGGAAAATCCACAAAAAATATTACACGCCAAGGAAAGGTCCCAGGAGGCAGCCGACACCATTGGCAAAATGGCCAAATTGCTGGACAAGGCAGTCACCGGTGGCAAACCTGTCCATGATTTGCAGATGGGTAACGCGGAACTGGAACAAAGAACAGCCCAGGAGCAGATTGCCCGCTTGCAGGCCGAAGAGTTGTATGAAAAATTGGCCATGCCCCGTCGCGAAAAACAGGTCGAATTGGCCAGACTGATCCTGGGTCTGGAACAAAAGCGGTTCACTCTTTACCAGGAAGCCCTGGATCTGCATCTCGAACGGGATCGGCAGGAGAAAAATGCCGAACTCCAGAAAAAACTTCAGGCCGAAGAGTCGGCGCATACCCCGCAACAAAAATGGCTTACCCGTCTGGAAACAGAAAATCTCCAGGCACAACGCAACATTGCCGACTTGCAACAGGTGCGCTCCGGTATCGTGCGCGAAATATCGGAACAGGAAAAACGCTTGCAGGCGGAAAAATCCGAATTGGACAATCTGAAAACCCTTGTCCAGCAATACGGAACCCAGGGGCCGGCTGCCGATATGCTGAAAAGCTCCTATCGTCTGCTCAAACAACGGCGTCGGGATCTGGGGAATGCCATTCCATCGGTTTTGGAAAAACAACAGGAGAAAATCCAGGAACGACGCTTTGAAATTGCCACCCGTCTGACCTCACTCGATGACGAGTGGCACCGGGATCAGGCAATCCTGATGCACCGTGGATCGGAATTGCAACGCGCAGCATTCAGCCAACAAAGCCAGCTCCTGCTCGATGCCCTTCGGCATACCCTGACCGAAGAAAAACGCTTTGCCTTCGAAGTTTCGGTTGAATGGCAGCGTCTCGTGCTGCTGCCCCGCGAACGCCACAACATTCTTACTGAATTGGAAGCATTTGTTATTGCAAATGTTTTTTGGATACAGGATGCCGATCCTCTGGGTGGCAGATTGTTGCAGGCTGCTTTCACGGAAGTGGTGGCCACAGACAATCCGCGTGCCCTGCGTCAGGAGATGCAACGCATCGTGGATCCGGAAAACTGGCAGGGATTGCTTCTATTGCTCACCAACAAGGAAGGGTTTCTGTTCGCCGGGGTGGTGTTGATCTTGTTGCCTGGCGTTTTGTTTTATGGCCGGCATCGCTTGCGACAAAAATATCAGGCAGTGGCTTTGGAGCTGGCCAAGGACAAGCTTGAAAGCATGGATTGGCGTCCGTTTTTGCTCGGAGTCATGCAGGCCTCACTGGCACCGATCTGGTTGTTGGTGACAGTGCCCCTGCTGATCAATCTGGCCCAGCCCCCGGTTTATGGAGACCTGCTGGAAAGAGGAACGATCCATCTGGCCCTGCTGGTTTTTTTGTGGTCCCTGAAGGGACATTTTGTGGAAATGACCCATCATGCCCGGTTTGGCCTGGCAGTTCCAAAAGATCTCCTGCACACGTTGCAGACAGCCATGCAGATGAGTTTGTGGGCCGCTCTTTTTTTCTGGCTGCCCTGGGTAATCCTGGATGGCTCTCCCTTCGCTTTTCGGGTCTTGCCACGAATATTTTTTACGCTGTTTGAAATGGCCCTGGCCCTGGCCTTTTATTTATTGGTTCGACCTGCATCGCCTTTGATTCGATATTTGCTGGCAAAGGTCGGCGATGCGGATCAGACCCTGCAAAAAAAATATTTGATTTTGCGGCACCCGTGGCTGGCCTGGATCTGGTTGATGCTTTTGACGGTTGTCATGGGTCTGGATGTGGCCGGCTATCGCTTCGGTGCGGCGCATTTGGCCCGGAATGGTGTGTTGACGCTGCTGACAATGTTGATTCTCATGGGAATGAGTCGCGTCCTGGACCAGATCCTGGACCGCTGGGGAAACAACCGCCAATCCATGGAAGGAAGCACCGCAACAAACCTGCAAAATTCCAGTCTGCCTGGCAACCTGCGCCACTTCATACACCTGTTCCTGATCTTGACCGGTCTGTTTCTGCTGGCCACCTATTGGGGCGTGAACGAACAGGCCCTGACCGCATTGAGTCGAATCAATCTGTACAGCGTCACCGGCATTGAAGGAAAAATTGAATTTGTCACCGTGGCCGATCTGGTGCGTTTTGTCCTGGCTCTCTTTCTGACCTTCTGGTTGTTGGCCAACCTGCCGGGTCTGTTGCATCTGATGATATTTTCCCGCTGGCAGGTGGCTGAAGGGTCGCAATATGCCGTGGTGACGATCACCCGCTATTCGCTGTTTTTGATTGGCGTCATGACGGCAGTCTCCTGGCTGCGTCTGGATCCAAGCCGGGTTGGCTGGCTGGTGGCCATGGGTGTTGGTCTGGGATTTGGTTTGCAGGAGATTGTGGCCAATTTTGTCAGTGGCATCATTCTTCTTGTGGAACGGCCCATTCGGGTCAGGGATTGGGTCACCGTGGGAGATGTGACCGGAACAGTCACCCAGATCAATATTCGCGCCACCCGGGTACAAAATCGTGATCACCAGGAAATATTGATTCCCAATCGGGAGCTCATCACCCGGCAAGTGACCAACTGGACCCTCTCCAATACCAACATTCGCCTGGTCATTCCCATTGGTGTGGCCTATGGCTCAAATGTCGAAAAGGTCCGCCAGATTCTCCTCGACCTGGCCCGGCAGCAGCCGGAAATCATGGCAACACCACCGCCCGAGGTGTTGTTCCGGAGCCATGCAGACAGTTCGCTGAACTTTGAACTATGGGTGTTTCTCTCGCTGCCGGATCTGTTGCCCAACATGCAGGACCGCCTCAATACCCTGATCAACGCGGCATTTTCCCGGGAAGGAATTGTCATTCCCTTCCCGCAGAGGGAGATTCTCGTGCGAACCTGCACCACCTGCCCTGGCACCGGATCGACGAAAAGCATATGATAACTCCTGGTTTTTTTTGATTGCAACCAGGTATCAGATATTTAATCCCTGCGCCCGGCCCAACGATCCTCCACCATGCTTTCGACCACCAGGGCACGCGCTGCCGGATCCTGGCTGTTGGCGTTGCGGAAAAAGGTTTGGGTTTCCTGAATCTGGCGGGTGGAAAATTTGCCATCCTTGCTGTACATGTTGGGATATTTTTTCAAGGCCTTGGTCAGGGAACGCCGCTCTTCCTGGTTGTCTACGCCCAGGAGGGTGACCAACTGTTCCGGGGGATGGGCGGTGATCCAGGTCAGGACCCGGCGCAAGACAGCTACCAGACGTTTGATCTTCTCAGGTTCGCGCTTGACCGTATCCGGGCGACAGGCCAGGGCAGCGTGCAAAAAATTGCCGCCGGGCAGTCGCCGGGTGGTGGCAGGATCCGCCAGATTGACCAGAAAAAACACCTTTCCTTCGTCCTGGAGACGCGAGGCAAAAGGCTCATCACCCATGATGGCATCGACTTTGTGGCTGATGATTGCCGTGGATTGTTCTTGCCAACTTTGACCGGCGGGGACAATCTTGACATCCTGCAAATCCAGACCATCGTTTTTGAGGATCAGTTCAGCCAACTGTTGGGAAGTGGTTTTACTGACCACGGAGCTGGAATTGACGCCGACCACATGGCCTCTGAGATCAGCCGGAGTCCGAATGATACCAGCCAGATCAGAATGAACCATCAGGACAAAAAGGGGGTCATCATTCACCGCCGCCAACGTGACAATCTCGCCACCACGTGCCTTGAGGGATAAATGGGCTGGCATGCCGGCAACAGCACAATCGCTTGTCCCGTTGGCCATCTGCTGGAGTGCCACGCCACCACCACCTGTATACGTGAGAATCACTTCCAGCCCCTCGGCGCGGTCCGCACCGAGGGGTACGATCAAATCCACGGGCAGATAGGAAAGATTGCGTGGCCCCGGAACACTGATTTTAATGGGTATGCGGGTGACCTCATCAGCCTGGGCCAACGAGAGCCACAGGCAAAAGTTCAACAATCCGCATATGATATGAATAATTATCCGGATTGCGACAGAGGTATGAACTGACTCCGAAAAACCATTCATGATCCGAGGCATGGACTTTCCCCTTTTTTTGCTGGACCACATTCTCCGCCGACCACTGTGGATCGTACACCTGCCTTCTCTCCCAGGGACAGTATCTTTTTTCAAAAATTTTGGGGTGTTTCAATTGACATCGACACGGGTCAATGGTGACCATGAGTGTCACAAACCCGGCATTCGTTTCCCGGGAGTATATATCAGACAGCAGACGCAAAGAGGGTTTATCGTGTCGATTCATGTTTAATAACAATATTTTTCATATCAATCAATCCAGAATAACTATTATGGCACGTCATTTGCTTAATTATTGGCATGCGGACGCGGTAAACCCGGTTGCACACCCCGAGAATCACTTGTGACCCAATTCGTTGGACAAAAAAGTTCAGGCACTGTGTGACGGGATTATGCGCTTTCCGACTCTGAAAAAAGAGAGAAAGAGTTTCCTTGCAAAAGAGCGGTGATCCTTGTTGCACCTTTCGTGAAAAACACCTCCTTGTATCGACACTGAATTTTCGGATCAGGATGTGTGCAACGGGATCACCCGCACTCCCCCCTCTCCCCTCCTCCGCCCCGTAAAAATACTCTCGACTTCTCCTTCCCCTCGTTTCCTGACATGCTAAACTTCTGCCGAGGTACGGCAGAACAGGATCGGTGCTGCCGGCTGCACGGCTGGTTGACGTCGCCTGCAATGTGCCATCCGGATTGCGGCTGACAAAAGGGACAAGGGCTTGTTTCATGAACAGAAAAGAACGACGAGCAGCCGGCAAACAAAATCGCCGGGCAGGCAAAGACAAGGAGCCTGTCACGGCCATATCCGCCAGAACGCTCTCCTGGTGTAACGCCCGGTTTGCCGAGGCCCTGGACCACCATCAAACCGGTCAATGGCCGGCTGCCGAGGCACTTTATCGACAAATCCTCGCCATCTTGCCAAACCATGCCGATACCCTCCATCTGCTCGGTGTGCTGCACCATCAGACTGGGCACCACAAAGAAGCCGTGCAAAGCATCTTGCAGGCCATCGCTCTGGTTCCGGACCATGCCGAGGCCCACAACAATCTGGGCAATGTCTACCGGCATCTGGGACAGATGGATGCTGCGGAAGCCAGCTTTCGGCAGGCCTTGCGCTGGATGCCGGAGTTTCCCGAAGCCTGGAACAATCTCGGTGGACTTTTGCAGGAGTTGAACCGTCAAGACGCCGCCGAAACCGCCTATCAGGAGGCACTGCGCGTGGCACCGGCGTATGCCGAAGCCTGTTTCAATTACGGCAATCTGCTGCGCGACCGGGACCGCCTGGCCGAGGCCGAGGCCGCCTATCGCGAAACCCTGCGCCTGCAACCGGGTTTTGCCGAAGCGTGGAACAATCTGGGCGGTCTGCTCAAGTCTCTCTTGCGCCATGCGGAGGCCGAATCTGCCTATCGCACCGCCTTGCGCCTGCGTCCCCAGGATGCCAAAACCCTCTATAATCTCGGGACCTTATTAAAGGAGATGCGCCATTTTGACGCCGCCGAAGGTGCCCTGCGGGAGGCCCTGCACCTGGAGCCGGAGCGTATCGAAGCCGTGCAAAATCTGGGTCTGCTCCTGCTGACCCGGGGAGATTTTGCCGCTGGTTGGCCGTTGTATGACCGTGCCTTTCATGGTGCGGGTCTGGCAGGATTGCCCTGGGCTGCCGGCCTGGCCATGCCACCCCTGTGGCAGGGGGAAAATCTCACCGGAAAATCCTTGCTGGTTGTCGGCGAACAGGGGTTGGGCGATGAAATTCAATTTTGTCGATACCTGCCCCTGCTCAAGGCTCAAGGAGTGCGCCACCTGACCCTGGTTTGCCAGGAGGCTGTAACCGGATTGCTGACCACCCTGGCCGGTGTGGATCAGATCGTCACGCCCAGTCAATGCCTGGCCCGGAAAGAGATTTTATCATCCCAGGATTTGGGCACTTTCCTGCTGGCCTTGCCACATCAGCTCGGCACCACTCTGGCCACCATTCCCGCAACAATTCCCTATCTGCACCCCCAACCCGACCGTTTGGCCCATTGGGCGGCCCGGCTTCCCCCAGGCCGACGCCGGGTCGGTCTGGTCTGGAAAGGAAGTCCCCTTCATGAACACGACGCGCACCGTTCCCTGCCGGATCTCGCCACACTGGCACCCCTCTGGCAAGTGGCCGATGTGGTGTTCATCAGCTTGCAGATGGCCGCTGATGGCGACGTGATCACCTCGACAGCTCCCGGGCAACCTTTGCCGGGTCCGGGAGGACGCCTTGCGGATTTTGCCGACACGGCAGCCATCGTGACGCTTCTGGACCTGGTGATCACGGTCGATACGGCAGTGGCCCACCTGTGTGGTGCCCTGGGACAACCCTGCTGGGTCTTGTTGTCCAGCATCGGCACGGATTGGCGCTGGCTGACACAACGCCCCGATTCCCCCTGGTATCCCAAAAGCATGCGGCTGTTCCGTCAGGAAGCCTGGCCTGATTGGTCCGGCGTCGTCGAACAACTGGTCGCCGCGTTAGAAACGTTGTCAGGCAATATACAACCAGGAGAGACGCATGGCAGAGCCTGACAAAATATCCAGCGCAAGACGCATGGCCCAAATACTGGCCGTCGGCACGCTCCTGCTGTTCGTCAAGTCGGTCTTCTTCGATTTCATCAACCTGGATGATCCACAATATATCGAAAACAATCCCCATGTCATATCTGGACTGACTCTGGAAGGAATTCGCTGGGCCTTTGCCCTGGACAACACCCAGGGTGGGTTCTGGATCCCCATGACCCATCTCTCCCTGATGCTTGATGTCACCCTGTTCGGCCACCATGCAGCAGGTTTCCATTTGGTCAATGTGCTGTTCCACATGGCCAATACACTGCTGTTGTTCCATCTTTTCCGTCGCCTGACCAATCGGTTTTGGGAAAGTGCCTGGGTGGCGACCTTGTTTGCTGTCCATCCCCAACATGTCGAAGCCGTCGCCTGGGTGGTGGAACGCAAAGAGGTTCTGGCGGCATTTTTCGGTTTGCTGGCCTTGTGGCAGTACATCCTGTATGTCGAAACGCGCCGGGCAACCCCCCTCCCCCCCTCCGGCTCCTGGTGGCACAACCCCCATTATCTCCTGATTTTCCCGTTGCTCATGTGCAGCCTCTGGTCCAAACCCATGTGGGTGACACTGCCCGGGGTGTTTCTTCTGCTTGACTGGTGGCCACTGGACCGCCAGAAACAGGCAACATGGTCACACCTGATACGAGAAAAAATTCCATTATTATTGCCGGTACTCCTGGCCGCCGGCATGGCCCTGTTGCGTACCGATGATCCGGACCTGAAACACTCCTGGGCTGTGTTACCCCTTTCCGCCCGGATTGGAAATTTTCTGATCTCCCTTGCCACCTATTTGCGACAAACCGTATGGCCGAGTGATCTATCCATTTTTTACCTGCACCCTTACCTGGAAAAGACCCCACCTGCCACCCTTGAATTGGCAGCCGGAACCGGTGTGATGGTGGTATTGACAGCCCTCGCCTTCATGACCCGACGGACCCGACCTTACCTGCTTGTGGGCTGGTTGTGGTTTCTGGGTGGTCTCGTACCGGTTTCCGGCCTGGCCCAATCAGGCAACCAGGGGATGGCTGATCGTTTTGTCTATTATCCCCATATGGGTCTGCTGATGGCCATGGTCTGGGGTGGGGCAGCCATGCTGCCGCAACAGCGTTTCTGGCGGCGCTCTCTGTTGGCCCTCGGCGTGGTGGCCACGTTCGCCCTGACCGTCGTAACCTGGCGGCAACTGGATACCTGGCTCAACTCCGGAACCGTCTGGAGTCACGCCGTGCGCATGAACCAGAACAACCACTATGCCCACGCCTTGCTGCACGGCTTCTACTCGAAGCAGAAAAATGTTCCTCCCTCGCACACCCACATTGACGCCGCCCTGCGCCTACGCCCGGATCATACGGATTACATTCTGCTAAAAGCCGTTGTTTTTCTTGAAGAAGGACGGGAGGACAAGTTCATTGAATGGGTCCACAAGGCCGAGCAGATAAAACCAAATTCGCCTAATATCATTGTAATGAGGGAGGTAATTTCTACCATTGGTGGCGACATGAAACGGGCCTATGATCGCTTGCACCTTCAGGATATTGCCGTGCCCCACCAGTGAGCGCAGGCATCTTCAGGACCTGATTGAGTGCCCCACAACAGGCATCTTCAGGACCTGATTGAGTGCCCCACAAGCAGAAATGAACACGATATCCAGATGGAAATCCATTCTGAAATCAGCCTGTTTCATGGACGGGAGCCGATGCAGACCAGGTGGGATCGTTTGTGCCTGGGGATTAAACAGTTTTCCAGTCTGATTTCATGCATGGGAGCCGATGCAGACCAGGTGGGGTCGTTTGTGCCTGGGATTGAACAAAGCACGCAGGCGTCCGTAGAGGCCAAACGGGTCCGCAGTCACATATTTCAGATTGAGTTCCAATACCCTGAGATTGACAAAGCCGTGGGCCGTCATGACCTCTCGCAGCGCGTCAGCATCCCAACGCCTTAAATGCTGCCATTTATGAAAAACAGCCCCACACTCGGGACAGAAGGTCGTGCTGTCAGCCAGATTTTCCTTGTTGGGAGTGGTGAGGACCACCTGACCGCCCGGCTTCAAGATCCGTTTGAATTCAGTCAGCATGGCGCTTAATTGTTCCGCCGTGACGTGTTCGATCACTTCGACAGCAATGACTACATCCATGCTGGCCGCAGCCAGGGAAGAAGGCAGCTCCCTGACCGCCGTGACCGACTGCAACTGGGGAGTTCCGGCAAAATCATGTTGCAGTTGCCGGATACTTTTTTCGGAAAAATCCAGGGCGTGATACCGGCAATCCAGCTTGCGGGCAATAACATGCCTGAACAGATTGCCCGGTCCACTGCCAAAATCGAGAATGGCACGCTTGTGCAGGGAAACGTGGCGTTGCAGTAAATTGAGCAGATGTCCCCCATGCGTCAGGGCAAAATATTGCTGATTGAAGGGTGCATGGCGGGCATAAAAATCCCACAGGCGAGCGGTGGTGTCGGCATCCCAGACCAGGTGATGTTCAAGGGGAGGCATCTGTTATAATTTCCTGAATGTCTTCAATCGCGATGCTCGTTTATCAAAAGTAACCGTGTGGCTGCATCCTGCCCACAGCACTTCCTCAGTGCAATGGACACGGATGAAATCCCGTGCCTGCCAGCTTTGAATGGAATCGTCCTTCAATAGAAACCGCAAGAGAACATTGGTATCCAATCCAATCAAGTGTTGTCTTCCACAGATGCGCAGACGGCTCCGACAATTGCCTGGTCAATCTCCTCAATGGATAGAACAGGCTGCCCAGGTCGGTGCATACTGCCAAACAAATCATCCAACTCCACTCTGACCGGCTGCACCCATACTCTGTTGTTCCCCTGCACCACAAAATTCACCTGGTCTCCAGGATGCAAACGCAACAATTCCCGGATCTTTTCCGGAATGGTAATCTGTCCATCCACAGTCAGGGTGGCAATACTCATGGTGTCCTCCCAGCCAAATACCGATAACGCACGGTGTCATGCTAAAGGATACACAGCAAAAGTTCCACAGCAATCCTTTCACCCCGGCAACGACTCCTGCATGATGGTCGCGAGGTTTCTTCCACAATGCCGACCCGTTTCATCCATGACAAAATGGCCAACCAATCTATGCGCTTTGCCCTGATCGTGACCAACCTGGCGGGTGGGGGTGCGGAAAAGGCGCTGCTCAACCTGGGAGCAGCCCTGGTGCGGCATGGACATCGCGTGCATATGGTCTTGCTGGAAGAGAAACGCGACCACGTCGTGCCGGCAGAGGTGACTCTATCGGTGCTGAGCAGGCCCGGCAAACGTCTCTCCAAGGGGTGGTGGGGTCGGCGATATGCGGCCTGGCTTCTGCGGAGACATTTCCAGCGTCTGGCCAAGGAAGACCCTTTTGATCTGGTGATTTCGACCCTCCCTTTTGCCGACGAAGTGACCATCCGGGCCGGCATTCCCCGCCATTGGTGCCGAATTGCCAATACCCTTTCGGCAGAGGTCGCCAAACTGGCACAACAGAATCCACGCAAGGCACTACGCCGCCTGCACCGTTACCGACGTCTTTATGGGTCCCGACCCTTGATCGCGGTCTCGGAGGGCGTGGCCGAAGATTTGCGTGGTGCCCTGGGACTCACCAGTGTGCGCATTGAACACATCTACAATGCCTTTGATTTTGCCGCCATGCGTGCGTTGAGTCGCGAACCGGTCCCGGGCTTGCCTGCCGAACCCTTTGTGCTGCATATCGGTCGTTTCAATCCGCAAAAGAGACATGACCTCTTGCTGGCAGCCTGGCAGCGGGTGACCAGCCATCATAAACTGTTGCTTATGACCCAACCCAACCCCCTCTTGCAGGCCCTCATTGCCGGACAAGGTCTGGCAGATCGGGTGCAAATCATTGGCTTTCAGAGCAATCCTTATCCCTGGATTGCGGCTGCCGATCTGCTGGTGCTGTGTTCCGACCATGAAGGAATGCCCAATGTCCTGGTGGAAAGTCTCGTTTGTGGCACCCCGGTGGTGGCCACGGATTGTCCTTCGGGTCCCCGGGAAATTCTGGGTCGCGATCTTCCGGAAGCCCTGGTTCCCATGAACAATCCCATGGCTCTGGCCCAAAAAGTGGAGCAGTTCCTGCACCGGCCTCCCGACCTGGAACAGGTGAATCTTTCTGCATATTCGAGTCAGATTGCCGTATTGTCCCACGAAAAACTGGCCATGACCGAAACGATGCGTATATAGTTTCCAGCATCCGCAACCGGAATGTGCCTGTTCGAACCAGGATGCCACTGGAATTTTGATTTATTTATTTTGTAACCATTCAGAACCCTCTTAAAAAAAGGATTTGACATGAAAGACTTTGTTGGGGCTCCGCCCCAAACCCCGCCA
>JADGCO010000118.1 GCA_015228935.1 Magnetococcales bacterium
CCTTGCGATCTGGATAGCTTTTATGCTCGATCAAGACGTAGAAGAAAGCATCTTTACCTGTGATTGTTTTGGCCCGGAACAAGCGGTCGGAATAATAAGCAGACAACTCATCGCTCACGAATGATCCATCAACCAGTTCCGGATCTCCAGGGGCCAGAATGGCGGTTATGGGTGGGGGAAGGCGTTCACGCAGGAGATGTCCCGCTGATTCAGGATGAAGGAGCAGCACCTTGATCAGACGGTCGTGGGGGTGGGCCAGATCGATCATGATTCGTGCTTTATATTTTTAGACGACATTTTAAATGCATCTACCTTGAGGTGTGTATTTTTCCAAAAAACGGACAAAAGACCGCTTTTTTGTGAGTGATGCCGGTTCTGGACCCTGGAAGCGACCAGAACGAGTATGGCATTTTTTTGTCAAGAAAATCAATGCCAAAAATAAACTGCCATGGTTTTGTTGTTTGTTTCAGACCAAATCAGTGGAAACTGCGTCTGATATAGGGAAACCCTGCTGTTTGCAGCAGGGGCACTATCCGGGTTTTGCATTGAGTGCAATATTATCCAATTGTTTACCTGAACCGGACATCCAGAAGTATATATGGTTTAAAAGTAAATTAACTTTCGTATAATAGTTTAGAGAATTCACCGAAGAAATCATATTTTTTCCAATCATCTGTCTTATAATGTTCGTTTGCACGGTCATTATTGCTTAAATGTTCTGCGAATAGGCTGGATTTATTCCCATATTTGCCTTTAACAGGGAGAGCGCACATGGATGCCAGAAAGGACATCAGATAGGTATCGGCGAGAAACTCCCTCAATGCCCCGATTTTTTTCTCGTCTTCAGGTGTTTTATTTCTCCCCTGAATACTACCTATTAAGCGATTCATTTCTTCCCAAAAAAATTTACGAAATACATAAAACCCTGTACCGGTCTTCAGACCTTTTCCTGCCATATCCGGTATCAGAATACTTCCATTATGCATAATATAGCCATCATCATATAAGATGTTTACAAACTCTGCGTTGCACCGAGTAGCAAGGTTACCAAAATCATCAGATAATAGCTTGATTTTCTTCCGGACATCAATATTATTGTGCTTTAATATTTCAAGATGCCAACGGGCCCAAAATAAATCGTCATCATTTTTTATTTGGAAAGCCAGGACAGAATCAAGACTTTTCTCCAATACACGTAAATTAGCGTAGTAGGGATTGGACGTGCGTATATTATTAAAAATAGTTTCCCCCTGGAGATTTCCAAACGGATCAACAGGTTTATCTACAAAATGTACCAACGATAATTTAGATAGATCGTCATCCTTATATTCACGTTTTTTAAATTGGCTCAGGATGAAGGGTTCCAGGGATATACTGTCAGCCATGTCCATGTAAGAATCGACGAATTTCTCCAGAATGCGCCTGGATTCAAAATCATTACTAACTTCTTCAAGACCATATTGGTGACGAATGGCCAGTCCAACCGGTTCCGGGTTGACACTCAAAACAAATACCAGGGGCAATTTTCGCATGGTGAAAAAGATTCGCAACTGTTTGATAACTTCAAAAGCTTCATGTGGGTCACAACGATCAAGCTCGTCAATCAACACCACCATTCGTTTATCTTTCAGTCTGGGGGTAAGAAATTTTCCCAAAGAATTCTGGGTCTGATCGACCTGGGAATGGTACATTTTAAGTAGTTCTTCTGCTTGAGACTTGGTGGGGTTATCGGAAATATATTTAATTAAGGCTTGAATCTGCTCAACAGTTTCGTTTCCCAAGTGTTTTTTGAGTAAGGATGAAATTGGAGCGCCAAACAATTTAAGCATATCACGCGAAAGGCTGATCAACTCGTCTTTTGTGTCCGGAATATTATTACTATCATCGCTTGCGGCTGTTTCTATCATGCGCGTAACCAGCGCCGGAATCACTTCCATGAAGCTGGCATATTTCCATGCATTAAAGTAGATTACTTTATATCTTCCATGTAAATCATTATGTAATTTATCATGTTGTCTGATGCCTGACAACATTCCAGCAAGAAGTCCGAGAAAAACGCTCTTGCCACTACCCCAGGATCCGAACACCCCAAAGGTAAATGGCAAATTTTCGGAGGAGAGTTTTTCGATGCGATTGATGAAAGGGACCACCTTTTGGTCAATGATTCCAAGTTTATCCTCGGGGGTGGTTTCCAGAAACGATCTCATCTCCCCATCTTTTATATCTTCAATTTTGACCATGACAGCCTCCCGAGTCAGATTTTATTACACCATGGATACAACATACACTAGAATCATTCCACGAGTTGATTGATTTTGTCAAGTGTTATTTTAAGCCGATTGCAAAACCCATCGTGGCAAAACTGAAGCCGAAAAGACGAGGATTTCTCTCTGGATGTATGGAAAATCTCGGATGATTTTCCAGTTTACTTGCCTGCCGTCATGGCCAGCAGCGGTGCCCAGCCGGCCTTGAAATGCCGTTTGCCCAGCAGGCGGTTGCAGAGATCATTCAGGCCAAACCAGTGGAAATGGTGTTCGATGCGGGAAAATCCTATTGTTTGCAACAGGGTCAGCAGGGGACGATGATCCAGGCCGGAGGCATGAATTTCGGTCAAAGCGTAAAGTTCCCGGGTCAACTGATTGTTGACCTTCTGGTATTGGCGTTGGGCCGCATGCAGGTGGCGATAGAGGTGCAAAGGCAGGGCAAAGCGCTGGCTGAAGGCCAGGGCCATGTCATGATCGGTGTAAAAAATACCCCCGGGTTTCAACACGCGATACACCTCATTGATCAGGGGGGCATGCTCCAGGAGATGATGCAGGGCCGCAAAACAGACCACCACATCCAGGGAGCAGTCCCGAAAGGGGAGGGCACCCGCATCGCCACAAGTCACCGCACCTGCCGGTGCGGCAAGACGCAAAATTTCCACGGAAAGATCCAGACCCGCCACAAAACGAAAATGGGGACGGGCACACCGCATGACCACCCCACTGCCGCATCCCAGATCCAGCAGGCGATCACCAGATGCCTCCTGGCGCAAGGTGGCCAGGCGGGATTCGATCCAGGTCAGGACCGGTTGGGTGCGACGCCCATCCACGGTTTCGTAAACCGGTGCGGCAAGATCGTAAAATGTTTTGTTGGCCTGGCGAACCTGATCGGCAGTGATGTGTGGGTCGTTCATGGCAATAATTTTTGCGTCCGATACCAATCCACGGCGGCGGCCACGCAGGTTTCCAGGGATTGTTGTGGATGCCAGCCCAGGTCGCGTGCGGCCTTGGCTGTGGAAAAATATTTATAATGAAATATTTCCCGCACAATGGCCGGGGTAACGAGATTGACGGCCTGGGGATTCTCTTGTCGCAGGCGGGTCAAGACCCAGGCCATGGCCAGCAAAGGGGCATAAGCCAAACCGGGAAGGGTCAATCGGGGTGGTGCCACGCCCAGAACCTGGGCAATACGTCCCGTCAACTCACGATAGGTCAGGTTGCCGCCATTCAAAATATAGCTCTCGCCCGGACGGCCTCTTTCCGCCACGGCCAGCAATCCATCCACAAGGTCCAGGACGGCAATGAAGCTGGTACCTCCCGGTGGGACAAACAACATCCCTTTTTGCACGGAGCGGATGATCGAGCCGGAGTTCATGCGGGCATCGCCGGGACCATAAACCGTCGAAAAACGGGCGATGCGAACATCCATGCCCTGCCTGGCCTGCTCCAGCAGGAGATCCTCGGCCAATTTTTTGGTCCAGGCGTAGGGTTGCTCCGGGCCGAGTTGGGGGGTGGCGGTTTCGTCCAAAACCTGTTCGGGAGTGTGACTGACGCCCAGCACGGCACAGGCACTCAGGTGTATGAAGCGTTTGATGCCAACTTCCCGGGCCGTTTCCACCAGGAGACGGGTACCTGCCACGTTGATCTCCTGGGCAAGGGCATCGGTCCGAAAGGTGATGGCGGCGGCCCCGTGAAACAGCCAATCACAGCCAGTCAATGCCCGGCGATAGGCCAGGGGTTCCAACAAGTCACCCACCACGGCCTGGGCACCAACAGGGACACGGTCCGGATTGCGGGTCAAGACCCGCACTTCATGGCCGTCTTGGATCAGCCGGGCAACCAGATTGCGGCCCACAAACCCGGTGCCACCAGTTACAAAAATAATGCCCATCAGGAGTTCTCTCCGGTACGCTTAATTTTTTTGTTCAGGATCGGTCTCTTCGTAGCGGGATATCCGGCCGTGAGCATCCTGGAAAGGCTTGTTGTGTTTAGCCAGATACTCCCTGTCCTCTGCCGCCAGACAGAGTTGGCCATAATCGGCAAACCAGGGATTTTGCAGGGCACGTTGGCGAATGGTGGCCAGGGACTCCTCGAAAAGATTGCCCAGGGAGGTATGAAGAAAAGGGCAGGGGAGAACATCCCCGAACGGGGTGATGTAGAGAATCTCCTTGACCGCCCCACAGCCATAATGGATGAAATTAGCTGCAAAATCAGTTCTTACCAACGGATTGCGGGCAGTCAGTTCATCCAGAAAAAGCCGGTCGGCAGGGGAAAAAAAAATGTGTGTGTTGTGTTGCCACTCGCCCACGGGGGCAGCCAGGGCCAAAAACAGGATGACGTTCATGCCGGTGACCAGATCGATCAAATCACGCAAATCCTGTGAACGCAGATTTTCCGGGGTGACCACGGCCCCTACCGTGACCCGCAGACCCACTTCCATGGCCGTGCGGATGGTCTGCATGGTCTTGGCAAAGGTTCCCTGGATGCCTCGAAAGGCGTCATGAATTTCCGGTTTGGCACTGTCCAGGCTGATGGTCAGAATATCGACCCCGGCCTGCCGCAGGGCAAGAATATTTTCCCGGTCGAGCAGGGTGCCGTTGGTGGTCACGGAGACCACGTTGCGTTCCGGGCGGACGGCCTGGATATACTCTTTCAGTTCCGGATAGAGGGTCGGCTCGCCACCCTGGAAGGAAAAGTTGACGGCCCCCAGAGCCATGGCTTGTTGGGCAATCTCCGCATATTCCTTCGGGGTGATGCGGCGACGCCCCCGACTTTGGGTGGGTTGCATCTTGCGGGGGTTTTGTTTGTGTGCCGGCGACACGCCTCGGCGCATGCGCCCATCTTCCAAAGCCGTGGCAAAGCAGTGCGCACACTTGAGATTGCAACTGTAACCAATGGCAAAATCCACATACCGCAAAGGTCGCCGTCGCAGGAAAAGAATTCCCAGAAAGGTTTTGATCAGCCGTCCGATCAGAAAGGGCTTGCCCATCCTGACGGCATAGCGAAAATTGAGCAGGTATTTTTTCACGAGGGGCGTTTATTGTATCTCATGGGTGAAATTGGCATCCGATCCCGCCAAGGTTTGTGCTGGTGGCTTCTGGTGTCATTGCGCTGAGAAAATTGGCGATACGATCAAGTTCTTCAGCTTACGAAAACTTCATCAATCGACCTGGCATCAAATATTTTGTCACTCCATAGCTCCAGGGAGGCAAGATCGGCACTTTTCACAGTGTCATGAATACCCGTCGATAACGGACCAAAACGCCGTTGCAGTAAACGGAGGAAAACGACTGCCGCTCCTTCTTTAAGACCTTCTTTAAGGCATTCTTTGAGACCTTCTTTGAGACCTTCTTTGAGACCTTCTTTGAGACCTTCTTTAAGGCCATCCTGGTGGCCTTCCTGGCGGCCTATTTCCATGCCAATCCGTTCCACGCTTGAGATGTAAGGCATTTTCTGGTTCTCCTCAATGTTAAGAATCTCTTGCCGAAACCGCTTGTCGATTTCTTCCGGCAAGCGGAGTACCCAATCGATAAAACGAAAAATATCAATTACCTGTTGGCGGCTGAAACCCCGCTTGTACAGACTGCGGACCAGAGACAATTTGCTTTGATAGCGATCTTCTGGTTGATTCCTGGTTTTTTTGGCGTACAGGTGCGCCAAAGTGACCATGGAAAACGGGTTGCTGGAACTCTCCAGATTGGCCTGATGTTCCAGATAATCCAGCAATTTTACGGAGAAAAACTGGTAGATCAGGCTTTTTCCCCACAGTGTACTGCTGTATTCCGAGGGACGCCAACCGATATCTTCATCGGCGAGGATTGCCAAACCCACCACGGGCTTTTGTTGTAGGTCGTAGGCCCGATACTGGTAGGTATACATTCTGGTTTCAAATTCCGGTACCCGGTCGCCTTGTACTTCAATATGAATCAAAACCCAATGTTCGTCACCGTTGCATTGCCAAACCTTGACCAGCTTGTCCATGCGCCGGTCGCCGATTTCTGCCTCGCGGGTGATACTGGCCAACTCGGTATCCAGAAATTCGTAGCCACGCTCCCAATCAATATTGTCATGCGCAATCGGCAAAAAAAAGGCCAGAAAATCCTTGAAGTAGGCCTCCAGAATGTCTTTCCAGGGGGTATCAAAGGAATCTTTTTGGGGTTTTTCATGACTTTCTGGCATGGGCGTTTCTCGTTCTTGAGATTTGGCACAAAAATTACTTATATAGAAATTTTTGTGCCAGAAAAATTTTATCCGTCCATTACCAGTATGGCCTTGCTCGCATGTTTCGCAAGCCAAAATACATAAATTATTGGGTGAGAAATCCATGCCGTGAAAAATAATACTTGACTATTTATCTCGGGTATTGCATGCTGTGACCGTTCGATATCTTTCGCTTGGCGGAAGGTGGGATGGGGCAGGAATGAGGTCAGGGTGGGGAACAGGCAGGTATGTTTGCACGAATTCGCAATGATATCCGGGTGGTTTTTGCGCGTGATCCGGCAGCCCGCAATTTTTTGGAGGTTTTGCTCTGTTATCCAGGGGTTCACGCCCTGCTGGTCTACCGACTGGCACACTGGCTCTGGTACCATCGTGCAAAATTGCCGGCACGCCTGCTCTCCCACCTGGGACGCATGTTGACCGGGATCGAAATTCATCCGGGGGCACGCATCGGCGAGGGATTTTTCATCGACCACGGCATGGGTGTGGTGATTGGCGAAACCACGGAAATCGGAGCCAATGTCACCATCTATCACGGTGTCACTCTGGGTGGAACCTCCTGGCAGAAAGGCAAACGTCATCCGACCCTGGAAGACAATGTGATCGTCGGTGCCGGAGCCAAAATACTCGGACCGGTCACCATCGGCATGAATGCCCGGGTCGGATCCAATGCCGTGGTGGTCAATAATGTTCCCAAAGATACCACGGTGGTTGGAATTCCGGGCCGGGTGATCATCGGTAACCGGAAAGGCAAGTCCGATAACATGTTTCCTGCCTACGGCCACCTGGAAAGCATGCCCGATCCCGTGGTCAGGGCCATCACCTGCGTCCTGGAACACATGCATCAACTGGATGACCGGATCGAACTGCTTGAAGAGAGGGGGAAAATCATGCCAATCCAGATGGATGACCAGGACATTACCCTGGAAATCAAAGAGAATAAATCATCAACCGACAGGCCGGGCAAAAGATCAGGCACGGATTGCCTCCAGGGTGGCACCAAATCGACTCAGGATATAAATGGGGACATGCAAGAGGGGTGCAGACCATGAAATTGACCACCAAGGGACGTTATGCGGTTTCGGCCATGCTTGACCTGGCCTGTCATACAACGGATGGCCCGGCGTCACTCGCCGATATCGCCAAACGCCAGGAAATTTCGCTTTCCTATCTGGAACAGCTTTTTGCCAAGCTGCGGCGGGGCGGGCTGGTACGCAGTGTGCGCGGTCCCGGTGGCGGCTATCTTCTGGCGGGGTCGGCGGATACAATCAGCGTGGCAGACATCATCCGAGCCGTGGACGAATCCATCCGCACCACCACCTGCGATACATCAACCGAGGGTGGCCAGGGTTGCGTGCGCTCCAGCCGTTGTATCGCCCACCATCTGTGGGTCGAACTGGGCGACAGGATTCACCAGTATCTGGAATCCGTCCATCTGGAGGGTCTGGCCGAAGCCTACCGAACAGGCCGTGGCCTCCACAATCATGGAACCGTAGGACTGCCGGGATGATCTACCTGGACCACAACGCCTCGTCGCCGGTGCGACCGGCTGTCCGGGAAGCCATGCTCCCCTGGCTGGGAGAACAGGGTGGGTCCCCCTCCTCCATCCATGCCTCCGGTCGCCTGGCCCGGCAGGCCGTGGAATCAGCCAGACGTACCCTGGCTGAATTTTTGAAGGTTCATGCCACGCAGGTGGTGTTCACCAGCGGGGGCACCGAAGCCAATAATTCCGTGTTGTCCGGTTTGGCCGCCGGGAAAAATTATCAGGGTGACATCATTGTTTCTGCAATTGAACACCCTTCAATCCTCGAACCCTGCCAAAGCCTGGCCCGGCGGGGCATGAACATCATGATTGCACCGGTCGATGCCCGGGGAGTGGTGGATGCAGAATGGATTCTGTCGGCATTGAAACCGGAGACCTGCCTGGTGTCGGTCATGTTGGCCAACAATGAAACCGGGGTGATCCAACCCATTGAAACCATCGGTCAAGGATGTCGTGCCCGGGGGATTCCCCTGCACGTCGATGCCATCCAGGCAGTCGGCAAGATTCCTGTGGATCTCAGCCGTCTGTCAGTGGATTTTTTGTCCGTATCGGCGCATAAACTCGGAGGCCCCAAAGGAGTCGGTGCCCTGATTGTCGATAAACGGTTTCTGTTGGAACCCCTGCTCCAGGGGGGAGGACAGGAGTGGGGGCGACGATCCGGAACGGAAAACGTGCCGGGTATCGTCGGCTTCGGGGCAGCGGTTGCGGCGTCAGGCTCCTCTTTGGACGAAGAGTCCAACCGGTTGGTTCAATTGCGGACCTTGTTGGAAGAGAGCGTGCTTGCCGAAATTCCGGATTGTGTCATCTTTGGCCGGCACATGCCCCGGTTGCCGAATACCACGCTCCTGGGTCTGGCCGGCATGGAGGGTGAAACACTGGTCATGAACATGGATCTGGCCGGTTTTGCGGTCAGCAGCGGTTCGGCCTGTGCGTCGGGCAAGGTGGCGTTTTCCCACGTCCTGCGGGCCATGGGAGTCGCTGAAAGTCTGGGACGTGGTGCCCTGCGCGTCACCCTCGGCTGGAACAACAAGGCAGAAGATGTGGAACGCTTCAGTGCAAATTTTATCCGGGTGGTCAAGCGTCTGCAAAACATGTCCGGAACCTTGACCACGGCAGGTGGCTGAAAGGAGATGACTCTGATGAAACTACCCATTTATTTGGATTATCAAGCCACCACACCCGTCGATCCCCGGGTTTTGGAGGCCATGTTGCCCTGGTTTACGGAAAAGTTCGGCAATCCGGCGTCGCGGTCGCATCCCTATGGCTGGGAAGCCGAAAAGGCCGTCGAAGCCGCCCGGGGAGATGTGGCGGCACTGATCGGTGCCGATGCCCGAGAAATCGTGTTCACCTCTGGAGCCACCGAGTCGGACAATCTGGCCATCACCGGGGTGGCCCGTTTCAATCGGGAAAAAGGAAATCATATCATCACGTTGGTAACCGAACACAAGGCGGTCCTGGACACCTGCCGCCACCTGGAGGCCGATGAGGGGTTCCGGGTCACCTACCTGCCCGTGGAACGCAATGGCCTGGTCAACCTGCAAACCCTCGCCGATGCCATCACCAAAGAGACCATTCTCGTGTCGATCATGGCGGTCAACAACGAGGTCGGCGTCATCCAACCCCTCGAAAAAATTGGTGCCCTGTGCCGCTCCCGCAAGGTGTACTTCCATTGTGACGCCGCCCAGGGGGTGGGCAAGATTCCCCTGGATGTCGAAAAAATGCAGATCGATCTGCTGTCGGTCTCGGGACACAAAATCTATGGTCCCAAGGGGATTGGTGCCCTTTATGTGCGGCGACGGCCCCGGGTCCGCCTCAAGGCGATCATCCATGGTGGCGGTCACGAACGCGGCATGCGTTCCGGGACTCTCTCCACCCCGTTGATCGTCGGCCTGGGTGCGGCCTGTGCGATCAGCCGGCAGGAGATGCCGCAGGAAATCACCCGCCTTCAGGAGTTGCAAAAACGTCTCTACCAGGGCATCACCTCCCGTCTGACCCATGTGGAAATCAATGGTGACCTGGAGCAACGTGTGCCGGGCAACCTCAACATTTCCTTCGGCTACGTCGAAGGGGAGTCCATGATGATGGCGATCAAGGATGTTGCGGTTTCCTCCGGTTCCGCCTGTACGTCGGCATCCCTGGAACCCTCCTATGTCCTGCGGGCCATGGGGGTGGGAGAAGAGATGGCCCACACCTCGATCCGGTTTGGCCTTGGACGGCAAACCACCGCCGAAGAAGTGGATTTCGTGATCGACAAGGTGGTGACAGCCGTGGAAAAATTGCGCTCCATGTCCCCCTTGTGGGACATGGTGCAGGAGGGAATCGATCCCGGCACGGTTCAATGGAGTGGACATTGACCAGGGGGCGTTTTGCGTGCCGGATTGTTCCAATGCGCCGGCGAATGGCCGGACCGGCACAGATGAACCTGGCAGATCAGGTCGGAAGGTTTACCGGTTTATCCGTCGTCTTTTTGAAGCAAACTGACAGAATTGTCTGGGAGAACGCGCATGTCCTACAATGAAAAAGTTCTCGATCACTATGAAAATCCCCGCAATGTCGGGGTGTTGGATAAGAATGACCAGAATGTCGGCACCGGCATGGTGGGGGCACCGGCCTGTGGCGATGTCATGCGCCTGCAAATCCGGGTCAACGACCAGGGGGTCATCGACGATGCCAAATTCAAGACCTTCGGCTGTGGTTCGGCCATTGCCTCGTCCTCCCTGGTGACCGAGTGGATCAAGGGCAAGACCCTTGATGAGGCCCTGGCCATCAAAAATACCCAGGTGGCCGAGGAACTCGCCCTGCCGCCGGTCAAGATTCACTGCTCGGTTCTGGCGGAGGATGCCATCAAATCGGCCATCCAGGATTTTCGCCAGAAACAACAAAAAAAGGAGGCCAAGTAATGTCTGCGCCAGAACGTTCCATCACCATGACCGAACGGGCCGCCGAACGGGCCAGAAACATGCTCACGCAACGCGGCACACCCGAGGGAGCCATCCGCATCGGGGTCACGACCTCGGGATGTTCCGGCATGTCTTACAAGCTGGAATTTTGTGACACCGTGGCCGCCGAAGATCATGTCTTCGACAGTCATGGTATTCGACTCGTGGTCGATGACAAATCCCTGCTGGTCTTGAATGGCACCCTGGTCGATTTCGAAACCGCCCAGTTTCGTTCCGGGTTCAAGTTTGTCAATCCCCAGGAAAAAGAGCGGTGTGGGTGTGGTGAATCCTTCAAGGTGTAAGGGGCTGTCCATTAACCCTCGGATAAAAAAAATTGGAAAGAAAGATTTTATTGGGGC
>JADGCO010000119.1 GCA_015228935.1 Magnetococcales bacterium
GGGCGGAGTCCCAATAAAATCTTCCTTTCCAATTTTTTTTATCCGAGGGTTAATAGACAGCCTCTTACAGACATGACCGCCTTGGAACAGGTCCACAAAGCCTTTGGCGGCTGTCAAGTCACTTTCGCTGATGTGGCCAGGAGAGTGCTGGCGAGTTGATATTTCTGGAATAATTTTATATTGCCATGATAACCGCCATGGTGACAGCATGGGTATGAAAAATATCAGAATATTGCCATGGTAACCGCCATGGATACAGCATAGGTATGAAAAATATCAGAACATTGCCATGGTAACCGCCATGGATACAGCATGGGTATGAAAAATATCAGGATTTCGAACTGGACACCCCCTTGTGCCATTGTTGAAGGCGTTCAAAATACCAGTAGATGACCGGCGTAAAATAGAGCGTCAACCATTGGGAGAGGAGCAATCCCCCCACCACGGCCAGGCCCAGGGAGCGGCGGCCATCACCCCCGGCCCCCCAACCCACGGCAATGGGAATGGCCCCCATCAAGGCGGCCATGGTGGTCATCATGATGGGACGAAAACGTACCAGGGCAGCTTCATGAATCGCAGCCAGGGCGGTCAAGCCGCGCCGCTGGGCCTCGATGGCAAAATCAATCATCATGATGGCGTTTTTCTTGACAATGCCGACGAGCAGGATCAAACCCACAAAGCCATACATGTTCAACTCCATGTTGTAATACTGGAGGGTCAACAGGGCACCCAATCCGGCAGCAGGCAAACCGGACAGGATGGTGATCGGGTGGATAAAACTTTCATACAACATGCCCAGAATCAGATAAATCACCAATACCGCCAGCCCCAACAACCACCCCATGCCGGCCATGGAGTCCTGAAAGGCCTGTGCCGCCCCCTGAAAACTGGCCGTGACCGAAACCGGCATCTGCATCTCCCTCTGCACATCCTCGATGGCCTTGATGGCCCCACTGAGGGCAAAACCGGGTTGCAGGTCAAATGAGAGGGTCACCGCCGGCAACTGGCCGACATGGGTGATGGTGGCCGGACCTACGCCACGGCTGATCCGGGCCACGGTATCCAAAGGCACCAACACCCCACTGGCACTGCGCACGTTCAACAGAGACAAAACCGAAGGATTGTCCTGGAAAGGATAATCCAGTTCCAGAATGACCGCATATTCGCTGCCGGTCCCATAAATGGTGGAGACCTGCCGTCCGCCATAGGCATTGAACAGGGCTGTTTCGATCTGCCGGGGAGTCAGCTTGAGATCGGCAGCTTTGTCCCGGTCAATCTCCACCAGGACCAGGGGCTTGCTGATTTGCAGATCGGAGGTGACGTTGACAAAGCCCGGCAAACCGCGCAAACGCTCTTCCAGTCTGGGTGCCCAGGCAAACAGCTCGTCGGTGTCCGAGCCTTTCAGGGAGTATTGGTACTGGCTTTTGGTGAGTTGTCCACCGATGCGAATGGCGGGCAGATTTTGCGGAAAGGCCTTGATGCCGGGCACCTTGGCCAGTTTGGGCCGCAGCCGTTGCAGGATGACATCGGCCTTGTCTCTCTGATGGCGGGGTTTCAGTTGCACAAATATCCGCCCCATGTTCAAGGTCTGGCTGGAACCGCCGGCACCGACAAAAACCATGGCGGCACCCACCCCGGGATCGGCCATGACGATTTTGGCCACCTGGAGCTGTCGTTCCACCATGGCGTCAAACCCGACATCCTGTTCGGCCTCGGTAAAGCAGAGCAGTTGCCCGGTGTCTTCCGTGGGCAGAAACCCCGTGGGCATGCGCAGACCGATCCAGAACGTCATCACCAACAAACCGACAAACACCACCATGGTCAGGAACGGGTGTCGCAAAACCAATTGCAGGCTGCGGTCATAACCATGTTGCAGGGCCAGAAAAAACCGTTCACTCCACCGATAGAGACGGCCATGGGCGACATCATGACTGGCGTGCAGATAACGGCTGCACAACATGGGGGTCAGGGAGAGCGACACAAAACCGGAGATCAGGACCGATGCCATGATGGTGATGGCGAATTCGTGCAACAGCCGCCCCAGAATGCCCCCCATGAACAACACCGGGATAAACACTGCCGCCAAAGAAAGAGTCATGGAAACAATGGTGAACCCCACCTCGGTGGCCCCATCGAGGGTGGCCTGCATGGGGTCCTTGCCGGCCTCGATATGCCGCGAAATGTTTTCCAGCATGACGATGGCATCATCCACCACAAAACCCACACACAGGGTGAGCGCCATCAGGGAGAGATTGTCAATACTGAACCCGAACAGATACATGACAGGAAACGTCCCCACAATGGACATCGGCAGGGCAAGACTCGGAATGACGGTGGCGGAAAAATTGCGTAAAAACAAGAATATAACTAAAACAACCAGACCCAGCGCAATCAGCAGCGACACCTGCACATCCTCGACCGAGGCCCGAATCGACTCGGAACGGTCATAGAGGAGGGTCATGTCGATACCCGCCGGAATCTGCTGCCGGATCGTGGGCAGGAGGGCACGAATGGCATCCACAACCGCAATGGTGTTGGCCCCGGGTTGGCGCAGAATGGCGAGAACCATGCCGCGTTTGTCGTTGAACCAGGCTGCGGAGCGGTCATTTTCCGCCCCCTCCACCACCCGACCGATATCGGCCAGCCGGACAGGTGCCCCATTGCGAAACGCCATGATCATCCTTCGATAACCAGCCGGATCCGCAACCTCACCCGTGCTTTTGACCGTGACCACCCGGTCGTGACCATAAAGAGCGCCGGTGGGAAGGTTGACATTGCCATCCTCGATGGCTTTTTGCACCTCGTCCAGGCCAATCTGCCGGGCAGCCATGGCGTTGGGGTCCAGTTTGATGCGCAGGGCATACTTTTGCGAGCCATAGATGGCCACCTGGGCCACACCATCGATCATGGAGAGCCGTTGCGCCAGGGAGGTTTCGGCATACTCGTTGACCGTGGTCAGGGGCAGGGTCTCCGAAGTGAGCGCCATGTAGAAAATGGGCATTTCCGCCGGATTGACCTTGCGATAGCTGGGGGGCTGGGTCATATCCTTGGGCAGGGATCGCTGGGCCTGGGAGATGGCCGCCTGAACATCCTGTGCCACACCATCGATGCTGCGGTGCAGGGCAAACTGCAAGGTAATCTGCGTGCCGCCCAGGGTACTCGTGGAGTTCATGGATTCCAGGCCGGCAATGGCCGAAAACTGCTTTTCCAGCGGCGAAGCCACAGACGATGCCATGGTCTCCGGATTGGTCCCGGAGAGGCCCGCCGAAACCTGAATGGTCGGAAAATCCACGCTCGGCAGGGCACTGACCGGCAACTGGGTGTAACTGAGCGAACCAAAAATAAGCCAGCCCACCATGATCAAAACCGTGGTGACGGGTCGCTGGACGAAAAAAACCGGCAGATTCATTACGGACCTGCCTTGGCAGTGGCATTGTTGATTTCCACCTTGGCCCCGTTGGCCAATCGCCATTGTCCGGAAATCACCACTTCCTCATTCCCATCGATCCCCTCTTTGATCACGGCCTCCTTTTCATCTTCCCGCTCGACGGTAACCGGGCGTACCGAGGCGGTTTTTTCTTTTTCTCCCTTGACCACAAAGACAAAGCGACCTTTGGGACCACTGAGCAGGGACGGAGTCGGGACCACGACCATGTTTTCCTGATCATACAGATGAAGCTGAACCTGTACGAATTGCCCGGGCCAGAAACGGTTATCCGGATTGGGAATGCCGGCTTGCAGGGGAATGGTGCCCGTGGCGCGGTCCACACCGTTGTCGATCCAGGTCAATGTCCCCTTGCTGCCAGACCCGGATTCATCCGGCACGGTGAAAGAGACCGGGAGAGGTTTTTTGGCCTGATGGGTGAGAATGACGGGCAGATGGCGTTCCGGGACGGCAAAGCCCAGGCAGAGGGGATCCATCTGGTGAATCACCACCAGGGGGTTGGCGTCGTTGGCCTTGACCAGGTTGCCCACCTTGAAAAACTGCCGTCCAACCCGCCCGGCCATGGGGGCGCGAATGCGGGTATATTCCAGATTCAATTCCATGTTGCGAATGGCTGCCTCATCGGCCAGAACAGTGGCTTCGGCGGCGATCAGGGCGGCCTTGCTGGTATCGTACTGATCATCGGAAGCGGCCTTGCTGTGCAACAGCTCCCGGCGGCGTTTTTCCTGGGAGCGGGTCAACTCCAACTGCGCCTGATCCCGTTTCAGATTGGCTTTGAGCAGGGCCAGTTGATTGGCAAAGGAACGATTGTCAATTTCAAAAAGCAGATCCCCGCTTGCCACAGCCGCCCCTTCCCGGAACGGAATTTTGAGAATTTCGCCATCCACCCGGGATTTGATCTCCACCTTGGCACAGGCTTCCAGATGTCCATGGGCAGGAACGCGCATGGGCATGGTTTTACGGACTGTCTTTGCCGTCATGACCAGTACAGGCCCCCCCTTGGGAGGCCCCTTGCTTTCACCACCACCGCCGCCGCTTCCCGAACAACCGGAAGCCAGCAGCAAAAGCAGCATCAACAACGAAGGAACAGAATACCTGCCGAAATGAAGCGAAGGTGGGATGGCATCAACCATGGTGGATGGAACTTCCAACCGAGCGAAGGAGTGGCACCGAGGCACACCACGGCATGACCATGACGTGGCTACGGTTTGGCGACTGAGGTTGCGACAGGATGCTCCAAAACGGGGTTGAAATCAACAGTACCCTGAAGGGGAATTTCCTCGATATTGGTTCGACCCCACCAGTTTTGTGGTGCCTTGAGGGGGTCTCCCGACTCCTGGTTGCGAATTTCCCACGGGACATTGCCATAGATATCGTTGCCTTCGATCCGGGCCTCGGACTTGCGGAGATGAATGCCGCCCCCACGATTGTCGGTGATGCGATTGGCCAGGATGATCCCCTTGCCGTCCTTGAGGGCCAGACCGGTCTTTTCCGAATCACGAATGTGCGAATCGCGCAGCTCCAACTCACCCCCATCCATGACCACGCCCCAGGTATTGTTGCGCACCATGCCATGCTGCATGGTCACCCTGGAATTGCGGGCATTGATGCCATACCTGGCACCGGTGATCACAATATTTTCAAATAGGTTGGGTCGCTGTGTCTGATCCAGGAAAATGCCTTCCCAGGGAATTTCGGCCCCGGCACTCAGCAGACGGATCTGGTTTTCCTCGGTGCCTCGCGCCACAATGGCCCCCTTGACGACGATTCCCTTGCCCCGGACCCAGATCACTGTCCCCGGCTCCAGGGTGAGCGTGGCCCCGGCCCTGACCATGAGAATGGGATGGATCAGGTAGGGACTGTTGGCCGCAGTCAAAGTGAGGTCTTTGTCCACCATCTGCGGCAGGGCCTCCAGACGTCCCAGATTGACCCCGCCCAGAATGTCCATCCAGCGATTGACGACACCGGAGCGGGTTGCCAGACGTGCTACAGGGAGCGTATTGATAATACGATCTTTTTCCCGAATCTGAAATGCGCCGACATACATGCCGGGGGATTTTTCCTGCAAGGGGAGATTGGTGATGGTCGGTCCGATATCCCAGGAACCGGTCATGCCGGGATCACCCACCAGCACAACCCGCAACGACTGACCAGGCAGAAGAAACCGCCCGGCACCATTGTGGACCATGAGGGTGATGCGTGGCGGCGGATCGGTCACCTCTTTCGGGTTGGGCACATCCGGCATCATCTCCATGCACAGCTTGACCGTGGTCTGCAACAGGGATGCCCCCTGATGACTGACGAAGGTCTTGATCATGGAGAGGGCCAGACCGGCAGGATCCAGCGATACCCCCCCATCCCGATCCGTCACCGTACTCTCCTTGGTCCAGATCGGACGCGGGCCACGACAATGCAACAACTCCGCTTTCACGGAGACCTGCCGTTGAGAATAGAGCAGGACGTACATTTTGCCGTAATCCTTCACCTCGGCCCGGACCAGACCGTCCACGCCCAAAAACTGGCAAACCTTTTCCAGGGGCACTTCCTTGCCCTGAACCAGGGGATCGTACAGATGATTTTCCCGCAGCAACCGATCAACCGTAAAAAGCTCCAAATCATTATAATTCAATGTACTGAAAAAATTGAAAAACAACTTACGAACTGCCTCGCCGGCCTCTGGATCCGGGGAGAGGTTGCGAAAGGGAAGAACAGCCACCTTGTGGGGCAGATCCAGATCAGGTTGCGTTTTTTCCTGATCGCGTACAGAGGCGGCTTTTTCCCTGTCCGTTCTGTTTCCATCCGGGATAGCCGTCTCCTGTGATGCCCCGGTTTTTTCCTGATCGGTGCCCGGCACATTTTGTTCAGCAACAGAAGCCCCTTCTTTTGGTGGGACTTTTTCGCCAACACAACCGGACAACAGCAGCAAAAAAATACCAAACCAACAGCCCCTCACCAGATTGTTGCGCCTCATGTTCCCTTTTCCCGGAAAAATTTCATGCCTCTCACTCTGTCCATGGGGTCTTTCCACTTCCTGTTCCGAATGCATCTCAAGCAGTTCACTCTTTCCATGGGGTCTCTTCACCCCCTGTTTTGGCTGAACCTTCCTTGTCCTCCTTGAAGAGATAATCCATGACCCAATTGGACTCCACGCCGGACTCCTGCAACATTTTACGCACCCGTTCCTGGCGAACCACATCCTCCTTGCCGACATCCGTCTGCATCTCTTTGCCAGCGTTGGCTGCTTCGGCGGGTTCGGTGCTGCCCTTATTATTTTTCGGTTTGTTTTCCTTGCTCTTTTTTTCATTCGTGGCGACACTGCGCGCCTCTTTTTTGGCAGGAGCGGCAGATTGATTGGCTTGTTCGACCTGAATCCGGGCAATTTTTTCGCGAACGTCCCGGGCATTGGGATCGATGACCAGGCAGCGTTGATACTCTTCCATGGCTGCCGCATATTTTTTGGCTGTGGCCTGTTGGTCTCCCTGCTCCTGATAATAGGCCAGCATGGCTTGCAGCCGGATGGTGGCCGTGGTGTTGTTTGGATCGTCTGCCAGGATCAATTTGTAATCGATAAAGGCATTGTCTTCCGGCGGGGAGAGGAAGCGTTTTTTCTGAAAATTTTCATCGGCCTTGCGCAGTTTTTCTTCCAGGGTACGATTTTTGTCTGCCGGGGCCATCCGGCTTTTTTGCTGGGCGAGCCAGATCTGGCTGATGGCTTCCTGGGCTTGCGGAAACAGGGGCGACTCGGGCCGTACCGCAAGATATTCCCGGACGGCGCGTTCTTTTTGTTCAGTTTTTTCTTGTTTTTGTCCCAGGGTAAAATGGATCTGGTCCAGAATTTCCCACAGGGAGTCCGATTCCACGCCAGAGCCATATTGCCGCAAATGTTTGCGCAACACCTCTTTGGCCGGTTCCGGGGTCTCCGCCTTCAGCATGGTTTCGGCCTGAATTTTAGCCGACTGGGCCAGGAGTTCGCGTGCCCGCTTTTGCAGGGCGGGCCCGGTCGTGGTTGACAGGAGGAGTGGCTGAAGGGTTTCCAGGGTTGCGTCATAATTGCCCTGGACGACCAGCTTTTTGGCCTTGTCCAGGTGTTCCTGCATCTGGTAGGGAACGAACAGACGTTCATATCCCAGATAGCCACCGGCTCCCAGAAGCGAGACCACAATCAACAGGATGACCGGCAGGTTGGATCGTGGTGTTGCGCCGGAGCCGGGGTTTTTTGCTGCCGTGGGTTGCTGATCTTCGGGCCGATCCGACAGAAAGGTCAACCTGCTCGCCCCCAGTTGCAGGCGGTCGCCATTGCAGACCCGGCCTTCTGCAACCGATTTTTCATTGATCAGGATTCGAATTGAATCCGCCGCAGCCTGGGCCTGAAATCCGGTCTCTTTTTGGATCAGGATCAGGTGTTGTCGGGAGACAGATGGATCATCGATGCACAAATCACTGGGGGGTTTGCGACCCACCACGACCCGGGGGTGTTTGATGGCCATGACCAAGTCGCCGCCCTGGGCGGGCAGGCGATGCCAGACCAGACGCGGCCCGGCAATGGGTGCCGCTGGTCGGTTGATCTCCAGGATCGTGCGATCCCCATCCGCATCCATGTTGCCGCCACCCGGAGAATCCGTCTTGCCGCCACCCAGGGAATTCGTCTTGCCGATACCCGGAGAATCCGTCTTGCCGCTACCCAGGGAATTCGTCTTGCCGATACCCGGAGAATCCGTCTTGCCGCCACCCGGAGAATCCGTCTTGCCGCCACCCGGAGAATTTGTCTTGCCGCCACCAGGCGTGTCGGCCTTATGGTTACCAGACGAAATGGGGGCTGCTTCCGCAACCGTTTTGGGCCGGTAAAGGGTCTGATCCGACGGAACATCTGGTTTGGGGCGATAGAGCGTCTGGTCGGAAGCGGCAACGGGTCGTGCATCTTCTGGCCGGTCCGATTCAAACAAAAGTGTCACGATATCGATGCCGATCCGGTCACCATGAAACAATCTCTGGGTCTTGACATCCACATCATTGATTTTAATCGGGCTGTCTGGATTCAATCCCTCGATCAGGTGCCCTCCTTCCCTGGTGCGCTGGATTTTGGCGTGTTTGCGCGACACATAGGGGTTGTCCAGCACCACCGACACATCCGGGGAACGTCCAATCAGGCAAGGATCCTGGTCAACCGGATAAACGCGACCAGTTTCGACATCCGTCAGACGAACGAAGTCCATTGCAGGAGAAGGATCTGACGCTGCCCGGGATCCGGTCGCAGAAACAGGCGTTGACGCGGTTCGCAATGACGGCATGGTTTCCGTCCTGGCGGGGGGAGGAGAGGGTACAGAAGAAACGGAAAATTCCGGTCGGGAACTGCCATGAACATTGGGAAAAGTCACTGCATCCGGGTCTGAATCAGACATATCCGGATCAGAGGTTTCCGGGTTAACGGAAGGATCGAAGATATCCGGTCGGGAACTGCCATGAACATTGGGAAAAGTCACTGCATCCGGGTCTGAATCAGACATATCCGGATCAGAGGTTTCCGGGTCAGAGGCAGTTTGAACAGGGATACCTGCAACGGGGAGGTTCGAAACAGGGGCACCTTGGACAGGGGGATCCGAAACAGACATGCCTGATGAAGAAATTTCCTGAGAAGAGACCGTCGAACCAGAGATTCCTGTATTGGAGATCCCGTTAGAAGAGATTTTTGAACCAGAGGTTCCTGTATTGGAAACCCCTTGATCAGAAAGTACCGGATCAGGGTGGTCCCGATCCCGTTCAAGGGTGATTTCTTCGTCGGTGAGATCACGACATGCGGCAAGGATGCCAGCGGGATTGATCACCGTATCCTCGGATTCCAAATCCGTATCGGAAACCGGCTGCGATGGCGTTATCCGGGTCGCATTGATAACGGTGGCATCCGGGTCAGAAGCATCCACCGCCCGATTGGAGAGAAAAACCATGCGACAAACACCCGCCGTGACACGATCACCATGGAAAAGACGTCCTTCCTGAACGAGAACGTCGTTGACCAGTACCGGGTTGGTTTGGGACACATTTTCCAGGTACGTGCCACTTGCGTCCAGACGCACCCGAAAGTGCTTGCGGGACGTGCCCTTGCCATGCAGACGGAGTTGCGCTGTGACATCCCGCCCCGCCATCTGGGTTCCCGGGGAGAGAACCATTTCGGTCCCGGCTGTACTGCCGTTCAAGACACGCAGCATGACCACAGAGACAGTTTCGGCAGTCGAAGAATCGTTCATGGCAGGCAGACAACTCCGCAAAAACAGCTCTCTCCCCATTGGCGAGGGCGCATCTTCCCGGATTTTTCCCGCTTTTCGCCAAAGATGTCAAGCACCCCCTGGCAATTTTTCCACACTCTACTGCGAAACGATTTCCACCCGCCGGTTGACCGGTGCCGTTGGGGATGTATTGGGAAGGGTCTCTGTCGCCCCTTTGCCGACGATGGAAATTCTCTCCGGGGCTATTTTATAGGTGCTGACGATATAATTTTTTACGCTTTCAGCTCTTTTTTCCGACAAGGGCACATTGATGCTGTCAGAACCGACGGCATCCGTGTGTCCGCTCAGGGTGATGGTCAAGTCCTGTTTCATGGCCAGCATTTTACCGATGGATTCAGCATAGCCTTTTGCTTTTTCGGTCAATTCGGCAGAATTGGTATTGAAATACAGGCCAAGCGCCACTTTCTGCCCGCCTCCGGAATGTTTCCGTTGCGGACGTGGTTTGGATGCCGTCTCCCGTTCGCTGCTGGCAACCTGGTTGTTGTCTTCCGGTTCCGGCTGGGATTGTTGAGGTTCCGGAGTCGAACTGCTCGCAGAACTCGAACCGGCAGAGCTTGAACTGTTGCCGGAGTCGTTATTGAACACAATCGACCTGGTTTTTTCACCCCTGTATTTGATTTTCGGGCTGACTTTGCCCAGGGCCTGCAACAATTCCACTTCGTTGGGAACGTCCTGAAAATAAGTGGTTTGACCCTCGGCCATGGCATGGGTCGAAAATATGGATAAAGCCAATAACATGGCCGATTTTGTGTGGTTGATCGTGACCTTGTTCATCAAGCCTGCTCCTTTTTTATTGCATTGCCATGATTGTCCACCACCCGGAGGGTGTCCACCTGCCCAGCCGCCTTGCCCTGCCTGCTTCCTTGAGTAACCGCCCGCCCGACAAAGTTCTTGCCAGCCATTTCACGATCCTGCTCTCTCCCTGAGAATGCCGTTCATCAAGACGGCAACTCCATCCGCCAACCAGTCCATGCAGCAACCCGGTCCCGGCAATCACCAGAAAAATCCAGGGACTTTCAAAAACTTCGGCGGTTACTGATCACACTTTCAAGCCACCAGAGCAGCAACTCGATCCCGGCAATCACCAGAAAAATCCAGGGATTTTCAAAATACCAGGAAAGGACCGCACTCCCAAGCAACAAGATGATCCACCAGGGACCACCTGAGGTCAGCAACAAATCCGCCAGAAATTCGAATGTTTCCAACACAAACTCCATTATGCTCTTGATATGATAATCGTGATCAATCCTTGTATCCGTATTTCTGGGTTGCCACGGCCTGTGCTTGTCATCCGGGACATCCTGTCAACCGGCATGGAACAATTCCCTGCCGGCCTGTGTCCAGGCGCGAATGTCATCCCGGGTTTGCGGCGAAACCGGAGCGGCAAAGTCCACCATCCGGCAGCGGTCGAAGAGAATACCGGCACCAATCTGGATATCCCGCCAGCGGGTGTCCACGGCTTCGGCCACACAAAATACGCGCACTGGTTCAGGCATGAAGCCATTTTGCATCCATCTGGTC
>JADGCO010000120.1 GCA_015228935.1 Magnetococcales bacterium
GTGTTCATGCCATGGAGTATACCATATGTCGGCTATCCAATGCAAGGATTAGTATGCCCAACGGTTCCCCCGCAGGCGCGGGGATAGACCCCGGGCTGGCAGCGCTGGCCGTATCTCTTGCAGGGTTCCCCCGCAGGCGCGGGGATAGACCGCGTCGCTGTTGTTCCTGACCACGCCTCTGGGTGGTTCCCCCGCAGGCGCGGGGATAGACCCCTGAAAGGCCTGAAAAGCACGCTGAAAGAGATGGTTCCCCCGCAGGCGCGGGGATAGACCTACCCGTGTTGCCTCCTGTATCGAGGTGGCGGAGGTTCCCCCGCAGGCGCGGGGATAGACCCGATGTTTATTACCGATTCACGTTTGATTCTTTGGTTCCCCCGCAGGCGCGGGGATAGACCCAGAGTCGCACTATGGAGTGACCTGGTATGCAGGGTTCCCCCGCAGGCGCGGGGATAGACCTTCTCCAGCCTCCAGCAAGGCCTGGATGCGGTCGGTTCCCCCGCAGGCGCGGGGATAGACCCTTGAGCCGCCGGACTACCCCGGAAGGCGACATGGTTCCCCCGCAGGCGCGGGGATAGACCCCGACATCAGATCGTAGTGATCAACTTCTTTCCGGTTCCCCCGCAGGCGCGGGGATAGACCCCTCCGTTGTAAGGGTTGGCCACTATTGGCCATGGTTCCCCCGCAGGCGCGGGGATAGACCTCATCGGGGTTGTGGAAGTAATCATTTGCTCCGGGTTCCCCCGCAGGCGCGGGGATAGACCTTGATTAAAGGATCTGACCAAAATTTGGTTCCGGGTTCCCCCGCAGGCGCGGGGATAGACCGGACGCACAAATCGGTGAGTTGCATGTATCTGTGGTTCCCCCGCAGGCGCGGGGATAGACCCTATTATATGCTTTTTTAGTTTCTTTATCGACGGGTTCCCCCGCAGGCGCGGGGATAGACCTCGACGCCCCCCATGTCGATAAAATCCGCTATGGGTTCCCCCGCAGGCGCGGGGATAGACCCTTGCCGATGATCGGCAAGGACGCCCCAGTGATGGTTCCCCCGCAGGCGCGGGGATAGACCTCGATGAAGGAAGGATATTCTTGTACAGTGATTGGTTCCCCCGCAGGCGCGGGGATAGACCTGATTTAAAGGAAAAATGCGGCGACCTCGGATTGGTTCCCCCGCAGGCGCGGGGATAGACCTCCTACATCGATTGGGCCAGGACCATGATCGCCGGTTCCCCCGCAGGCGCGGGGATAGACCTTTTACGCCGCACCTTGTCTGTGGGCAGTGCGGGGTTCCCCCGCAGGCGCGGGGATAGACCTTCATCGACGTTGAATAGTGCCCTGCCAAATTCGGTTCCCCCGCAGGCGCGGGGATAGACCCTGGGTTGTCATATGGATCAGAGAAGGTTTTCAGGTTCCCCCGCAGGCGCGGGGATAGACCCGCCCGGAAATCGAATCGCACGTCTGGATGGATGGTTCCCCCGCAGGCGCGGGGATAGACCTTCCCTGGACGTGGCCAACGCCTTCGGGAAGCAGGTTCCCCCGCAGGCGCGGGGATAGACCCGGGCCATGGACGATTGCCGACCCACGGGCGCAGGTTCCCCCGCAGGCGCGGGGATAGACCTATTGCGGGAAGAGCGGGTTCCTGCTTCCACCCGGTTCCCCCGCAGGCGCGGGGATAGACCTTATCGTCCAAGACTTCTGCCTGGCGCACCAAGGGTTCCCCCGCAGGCGCGGGGATAGACCTTTTCCTCTATTTGCTTTAAATCCATCCAATGCGGTTCCCCCGCAGGCGCGGGGATAGACCCCGATTGAGAATGGACGTGCCGCCCCCCAATCCGGTTCCCCCGCAGGCGCGGGGATAGACCCCTGTGCGGTAGGTTGGAGTTGCGGCGTTTGATGGTTCCCCCGCAGGCGCGGGGATAGACCTGATTGCCCCGGACGCCAGGACGTACTTGTACAGGTTCCCCCGCAGGCGCGGGGATAGACCCATTCGTTAAATGTCTGAATTTTAACTTTGCCCGGTTCCCCCGCAGGCGCGGGGATAGACCTGATGGCGGCCATAGATGTTACGAGTTCTGCGCGGTTCCCCCGCAGGCGCGGGGATAGACCCGGTGCCAAGCGCCCTGCTCCAGATGGCGTGACGGTTCCCCCGCAGGCGCGGGGATAGACCCACGAGCAGTACAAGGACCAATACGACGAAACAGGTTCCCCCGCAGGCGCGGGGATAGACCTGCATCGTAGTCTGTTTCAAACGCTTTCCTGGTGGTTCCCCCGCAGGCGCGGGGATAGACCTCTGTTGCCATTTTTCCAAGGCTTGTTGCAGATGGTTCCCCCGCAGGCGCGGGGATAGACCCGTGGGAAATTGGCGTTTCCGCCCGCTGGCCGGGGTTCCCCCGCAGGCGCGGGGATAGACCCCCCAGATGGGTTACCGGGTACGAGTGAGAAGGGGTTCCCCCGCAGGCGCGGGGATAGACCATTCTCGTTCGGCTCTGGTTCCGGCTCTGGTTCGGTTCCCCCGCAGGCGCGGGGATAGACCGTTGATGGGCATCCCCAGCGGGTGACCTTGGGGGGTTCCCCCGCAGGCGCGGGGATAGACCTGGTTGGGCAGGCCTGTCCTGATAGGCGTGATCGGTTCCCCCGCAGGCGCGGGGATAGACCCTTTTCGGCCCTTTGTCGGCAGTTGATGGTGGTGGTTCCCCCGCAGGCGCGGGGATAGACCGCCTTTTTTCTGCGTTTTCCTGGTTTTCAGCCGGGTTCCCCCGCAGGCGCGGGGATAGACCCGACGTACCCACCACCACTTCCTTGGCCATCGCGGTTCCCCCGCAGGCGCGGGGATAGACCTTGAGGATTTACATTGGTGATCGATTCCAAATAGGTTCCCCCGCAGGCGCGGGGATAGACCGTCGTCAGAGTGATGACGATGGCGTCAAATATTGGTTCCCCCGCAGGCGCGGGGATAGACCCCACGGATTTGGTCCGTGGTCGGGCCGGTCCATGGTTCCCCCGCAGGCGCGGGGATAGACCTCTTTTTGGGATACTTTTGGCCGGTATATATTTGGTTCCCCCGCAGGCGCGGGGATAGACCCCCACCAGAGATGGTGGGCTTTTTGTGGGGGATGGTTCCCCCGCAGGCGCGGGGATAGACCTCCGTGCAGATCGCTATCGAGACCGACGGGGCCGGTTCCCCCGCAGGCGCGGGGATAGACCTTTTTATATCCTCTGCTTTTCAGGGTGATCTTGGGTTCCCCCGCAGGCGCGGGGATAGACCCATCACGAATCCTGATTTCAGACAAGCCCCTGAGGTTCCCCCGCAGGCGCGGGGATAGACCCTGTTAATAGAGTTCATATTTATCTTCGTTCAGGGTTCCCCCGCAGGCGCGGGGATAGACCTATACTCTTTCTTCTCTTCCCCTGTCGGACCTGGGTTCCCCCGCAGGCGCGGGGATAGACCTGTGTGAGAGGGGTCCTGTATCCCCCTCTTTTAGGTTCCCCCGCAGGCGCGGGGATAGACCCCGTCTTGCAGAAGACCGAACACAAGCTGGTCCGGTTCCCCCGCAGGCGCGGGGATAGACAAGCGGAACCGGCTTGCAAGATGAACGGGAGGCCGGTTCCCCCGCAGGCGCGGGGATAGACCTCCACGGTCATCGATCTGACCGGAAAGGCAGGAGGTTCCCCCGCAGGCGCGGGGATAGACCCCAAAACCGGATATCGTCTATGGGTCAGCGATCGGTTCCCCCGCAGGCGCGGGGATAGACCTCAACCTGAGGAAAAAATCGTGGCAGACAAAAAGGTTCCCCCGCAGGCGCGGGGATAGACCCCCCCACTGCCCGCGATCCGGGCGACTCTCCCAGGTTCCCCCGCAGGCGCGGGGATAGACCCGGGATATATACTCCGTGCGATCAGGGGTTTGTGGTTCCCCCGCAGGCGCGGGGATAGACCCCTGAACCGATCTGAACCGCCGCACCACGGGCAGGTTCCCCCGCAGGCGCGGGGATAGACCCTTCCGAGAGGGGACGGGGTACGTCTCCATAGAGGTTCCCCCGCAGGCGCGGGGATAGACCCCCTCGGACGGTCTTCAAAATAGTTTGAAGGTAGGTTCCCCCGCAGGCGCGGGGATAGACCCCGCACAAACCACGCCTTGCGGCCACCAGGAGAGGTTCCCCCGCAGGCGCGGGGATAGACCGTTCAAGAATATTGCGATGGTGCAACTGATTCCGGTTCCCCCGCAGGCGCGGGGATAGACCGTAAACATTACTGCGCGGCGTCCTGTAAAGACCGGTTCCCCCGCAGGCGCGGGGATAGACCCAAAGCCATTTTGGAGGCGGTCGAGCTTTCGAAGGTTCCCCCGCAGGCGCGGGGATAGACCCGTCATCCCAATCAATCGGCATCTTTCTGCCTCGGTTCCCCCGCAGGCGCGGGGATAGACCTCATCATCATTCTCCAAAATAAACAGGCATGATGGTTCCCCCGCAGGCGCGGGGATAGACCTCTGGACGATAGAAATTCCTTTTACATTCGCCAGGTTCCCCCGCAGGCGCGGGGATAGACCCGTGATCGTTTGAGGTTTTTCGTCTCCTCCAGCGGTTCCCCCGCAGGCGCGGGGATAGACCTCAGGACCGGGAGAGCGCCCGCCAGCGCGAAGGGGTTCCCCCGCAGGCGCGGGGATAGACCCTTTGCGGTTCTTCTCTGGGGTGTCCGCCATGCGGTTCCCCCGCAGGCGCGGGGATAGACCGCCACCTGACCCAGGGTGACGGCATCTCCCTTGGGTTCCCCCGCAGGCGCGGGGATAGACCTCTGCTTGCGTGACCAGGGACAGACACCAAACTGGTTTCCCCGCAGGCGCGGGGATAGACCTATAGCTTATTCCATTCTTCATCATTTTTGTTTGGTTCCCCCGCAGGCGCGGGGATAGACCTGGATGCCCGGGATAAAAAGAAAGAGATAGCCTGGTTCCCCCGCAGGCGCGGGGATAGACCCCCATCGGCAAGCCACTGCCGCCGTGCCCGAAAGGTTCCCCCGCAGGCGCGGGGATAGACCTTTTTTATTCTCCCACCAGGATAGGCGGGGATAGGTTCCCCCGCAGGCGCGGGGATAGACCGATACTGGAAAAAGGCGTGGAAGCATATTGCTCGGTTCCCCCGCAGGCGCGGGGATAGACCTTTAGCGATCCTGGCGTTATCGCACACTTCTCAGGTTCCCCCGCAGGCGCGGGGATAGACCCTCCCCCGCCTATTCTGGCGGGGGAGGAAGCAAGGTTCCCCCGCAGGCGCGGGGATAGACCCCACGGTGGGATGGGTGTCCGCAGACGCTGACAGGTTCCCCCGCAGGCGCGGGGATAGACCTCGACCTTGAGAAGGAATGGATTGAGCCAAGACGGTTCCCCCGCAGGCGCGGGGATAGACCCGAACCATCCCCCACCAGGAGGAACGAAATGAAGGTTCCCCCGCAGGCGCGGGGATAGACCCCCTAAACCTTTGATTCTCCTACGATCCCCCCCCGGTTCCCCCGCAGGCGCGGGGATAGACCGGATCAGGCAGCCTTTGCATGGGTGGTGATAGCGGTTCCCCCGCAGGCGCGGGGATAGACCCCATCAAAATCCACACGATCCTGCCGATTTTGTGGTTCCCCCGCAGGCGCGGGGATAGACCGGTGGCTTTCTTCATGCGCACCACCTCGCGGGAGGTTCCCCCGCAGGCGCGGGGATAGACCCTCTCTGATGATCTTCGGCATCTGTTGCGCAGAGGTTCCCCCGCAGGCGCGGGGATAGACCGCCTTGACCTGGCTTGTGGTGGGTGCAGACCGGGGTTCCCCCGCAGGCGCGGGGATAGACCCAGCAACAAAATCGCTACCTATAGACTTGTTATGGTTCCCCCGCAGGCGCGGGGATAGACCTTTCTTGACATATTGTTCAAATTCTTGAGTCTGGGTTCCCCCGCAGGCGCGGGGATAGACCTATCCATATACGTTTGAACCATAACACCGTACTGGTTCCCCCGCAGGCGCGGGGATAGACCTCAGTTCTCCGTCTGTACGCCACAATCCGCTGGGGTTCCCCCGCAGGCGCGGGGATAGACCTTTCATGGGCAGTTCGTGCCTGAAGAAGAGTCAGGTTCCCCCGCAGGCGCGGGGATAGACCGACGTGGTGTCTCTGGCGGGTGTGGAGGGGATGGGTTCCCCCGCAGGCGCGGGGATAGACCCTTTGACACTTTCATGTAGGCCTGAGCCATATCGGTTCCCCCGCAGGCGCGGGGATAGACCACAGCAGATCCTGTTTTTCTTTTGCACGAGCGTGGTTCCCCCGCAGGCGCGGGGATAGACCCTCCGGGTCACCAGTACCGGAATCAAGACTTTTGGTTCCCCCGCAGGCGCGGGGATAGACCCCGCCCGGCATCATGCTGACTTCCTGTCCCGATGGTTCCCCCGCAGGCGCGGGGATAGACCCACGTAGGTAATGGATTCGACACATGGCGCAGGGGTTCCCCCGCAGGCGCGGGGATAGACCGCACGGGGGCGTGTCCTGGGTATGTCATCGACCGGTTCCCCCGCAGGCGCGGGGATAGACCGTTTTGATTCCGGTACTGGTGACCCGGAGTTGCGGTTCCCCCGCAGGCGCGGGGATAGACCTCTGCTGGACGACGATTACCAGGAAGAATCGATGGTTCCCCCGCAGGCGCGGGGATAGACCGTTCAGTGCGGTCAAAAACCAGAGCAGTGACCGGGTTCCCCCGCAGGCGCGGGGATAGACCTGATCAATTTTGCGGGGGAGGACCCCGCAGGATGGTTCCCCCGCAGGCGCGGGGATAGACCCCGACTTTGGACTCTGATTTTAAAGGGAATAAAGGTTCCCCCGCAGGCGCGGGGATAGACCCTTTTCGGCATCGATGCCAAAGGCAGTGATGATGGTTCCCCCGCAGGCGCGGGGATAGACCGTGTCGGTTAAAGTCAAGCTAACTGATAATCAAGGTTCCCCCGCAGGCGCGGGGATAGACCCCCTGTGTCGCCGGCGACCCAGATACGGACCGGGGTTCCCCCGCAGGCGCGGGGATAGACCTGCGCCGTTGCTGTACGTCGGCGGCACCTTGTAGGTTCCCCCGCAGGCGCGGGGATAGACCGCTTGGGGTTGATGATGATCTTTTCTTCGGCCAGGTTCCCCCGCAGGCGCGGGGATAGACCCCAAATAACAATTTTCGCTCCAGCTTTTGTAAAGGTTCCCCCGCAGGCGCGGGGATAGACCGTTTTGCATGTGCTTCTGCCTGAAGAGCTTTCAGGTTCCCCCGCAGGCGCGGGGATAGACCTGACTTAGTAAAATACAGCTCTTCGCAGTGATAGGTTCCCCCGCAGGCGCGGGGATAGACCCAGATCATCGATGCCCTTGGCATCGATGACGAAGGTTCCCCCGCAGGCGCGGGGATAGACCATGCTGCCAGATGGCGGCATGATATACGAGACGGGTTCCCCCGCAGGCGCGGGGATAGACCGGAGGAGGAGGGGTTCGATGTTCGATGATATGGGGTTCCCCCGCAGGCGCGGGGATAGACCTTTGCGCCAGACCTTCACGGCGCTGTGTTCAGGGGTTCCCCCGCAGGCGCGGGGATAGACCTCAGACTCAAACGCCGTCCGTGCGACATGGCGTGGTTCCCCCGCAGGCGCGGGGATAGACCCTTTGGACAAGGCGCTGCGACGGTCCCGGGCAGGGTTCCCCCGCAGGCGCGGGGATAGACCCCATGCAGTTGATGCCTCTGAGATAGCCAGACTGGTTCCCCCGCAGGCGCGGGGATAGACCATGATCCCCCTTCTCCCTGTGAAAGCTGGCGAGGGTTCCCCCGCAGGCGCGGGGATAGACCTCGTGCCCGCATGGACACCAAGCGCACCAGGTCGGTTCCCCCGCAGGCGCGGGGATAGACCTCGGAGAAGTGGCGGGTTGAACAAGGTTGGCGTGGTTCCCCCGCAGGCGCGGGGATAGACCTGCTGCCACGGCGGATGGAGAGAATCCGGCGGCGGTTCCCCCGCAGGCGCGGGGATAGACCCTTTTGTCAGTCATGCATCCCAAAAAGGGGTCAGGTTCCCCCGCAGGCGCGGGGATAGACCCTATTTTTCCCATTGAACAGGCATGGCTCGAACGGTTCCCCCGCAGGCGCGGGGATAGACCGCCCGCCGTAGATGTGGGCAGCATCTGTTCCGGGGTTCCCCCGCAGGCGCGGGGATAGACCTCCTTCCATGCCTGGATGCGCTCTGGTGGCCACGGTTCCCCCGCAGGCGCGGGGATAGACCGAGTGGAAATTGGATGGTCTTGGCCCGGAAAATGGTTCCCCCGCAGGCGCGGGGATAGACCCCCATCTGTAAGTGAGATTCCTTGACCCGTGCGGGTTCCCCCGCAGGCGCGGGGATAGACCCAGGACTGCCTGGTATTTTTCAACCAGGGCTTGGGTTCCCCCGCAGGCGCGGGGATAGACCCCAGCTTTTCGGGCAACGCGCAACGCAGGCGGCGGTTCCCCCGCAGGCGCGGGGATAGACCGATAGACTGGAAGATGAAGGCGAGATCGAAGTGGGTTCCCCCGCAGGCGCGGGGATAGACCCGTTACATCCCCGGTCGTCAAGACCCCCTGGATGGTTCCCCCGCAGGCGCGGGGATAGACCCTGCACTTTTTCACTATCATTTATTGCCGTGACGGTTCCCCCGCAGGCGCGGGGATAGACCTACAATATGCGCCCATACACTAAAGGTGACCAAGGTTCCCCCGCAGGCGCGGGGATAGACCTTTGTTTGAGAAGTTCTTTCTTAAATGTGGCAGAGGTTCCCCCGCAGGCGCGGGGATAGACCCTTTTCTCATTCATTTCGTAAAATAACCCACCCGGTTCCCCCGCAGGCGCGGGGATAGACCCTGCGCAACATCCCTCTCCCATGCCTGTGCCTGGGTTCCCCCGCAGGCGCGGGGATAGACCGTGGGGTGAATCACCCCGTAGAGCAACAATGTAGGTTCCCCCGCAGGCGCGGGGATAGACCCCTTGTTCATAGTGAGTTCCCCGGTCAGTTTGAGGTTCCCCCGCAGGCGCGGGGATAGACCTGAGGAGAGAAACCATGCCGGCACCAGATCAGTGGTTCCCCCGCAGGCGCGGGGATAGACCGTGACATCTTTCCACCGGCAGCAGATCGAAGTTGGTTCCCCCGCAGGCGCGGGGATAGACCATAGAGCTGCAAAATCAACAGGTTGGCCTCAGTGGTTCCCCCGCAGGCGCGGGGATAGACCAGATACTCAACTGAATAAAACAAAATCTCTGTAGGTTCCCCCGCAGGCGCGGGGATAGACCTGAATCTTTTGGGTGCTTCTTCTTATTCTCTGGGGTTCCCCCGCAGGCGCGGGGATAGACCGCCCAGAGATTGAGAAGGCACGCAGGGACTCACGGTTCCCCCGCAGGCGCGGGGATAGACCGCTGCCCACTCCTGTGGTCGGTTCTACGGGTGTGGTTCCCCCGCAGGCGCGGGGATAGACCCGATTCAGCTTCCTTTTGATTTATCCACCTAACGGTTCCCCCGCAGGCGCGGGGATAGACCTGATTTGTCAGGTGTTGGAATTTGTGGTGTTTCGGTTCCCCCGCAGGCGCGGGGATAGACCCCCTGACCCTGCGCCCGAAGGCCATAGTCCGCGGGTTCCCCCGCAGGCGCGGGGATAGACCGTTTCATATTCCGATTTGGATATTCCAGGCCACGGTTCCCCCGCAGGCGCGGGGATAGACCTTTGAACCTCTTGGTTCCGATACTGACACCCTGGGTTCCCCCGCAGGCGCGGGGATAGACCTGTGCTTGTTCTTTTGACGACTTTGTGCCGTGCGGTTCCCCCGCAGGCGCGGGGATAGACCGGTATTCCCGACTTCGAGGACATCATCCTCGACGGTTCCCCCGCAGGCGCGGGGATAGACCATAGCTCAAAACACCCCTTTCCAACCCAATCCGGGTTCCCCCGCAGGCGCGGGGATAGACCCGACGGATCTCTTCTCCATCGAGGAACCTGGTCGGTTCCCCCGCAGGCGCGGGGATAGACCCGTACAACAGGATGTGAACATGCGTCCCAGACAGGTTCCCCCGCAGGCGCGGGGATAGACCTCCAGCAATGAAAGGAAAATAGCTGTCGTCCTGGGTTCCCCCGCAGGCGCGGGGATAGACCCTCCAGTTGGATGCGGCACGTTTGGATCTGGACGGTTCCCCCGCAGGCGCGGGGATAGACCCACGAGACGATGGAGAGAACCCAAAGTGACCGGGGTTCCCCCGCAGGCGCGGGGATAGACCCCGAACAGGGTTTTTTCGGTTTCCATGGCATTTGGTTCCCCCGCAGGCGCGGGGATAGACCCAGATCCGGTTTTGCGTGCCGCATCCCTGACATGGTTCCCCCGCAGGCGCGGGGATAGACCTTCAGTGCGGTGAGATACCAGACGAGGGATTTCGGTTCCCCCGCAGGCGCGGGGATAGACCGAGCCTCCCCCGGCGCTTCCCGTGACGGCACCGGGTTCCCCCGCAGGCGCGGGGATAGACCTGTTTCTGGCACTTTTTCTGACGGTACTTCTGGGGTTCCCCCGCAGGCGCGGGGATAGACCCCCGCTTTATCAGCACGGGTTCACCAGAGTCAGGGTTCCCCCGCAGGCGCGGGGATAGACCGATGCCATTTCTGCCATCCTGTCTCCTGCCCCCGGTTCCCCCGCAGGCGCGGGGATAGACCGATTCATCATGGGCCACCAGGGAGTTATAAAACGGTTCCCCCGCAGGCGCGGGGATAGACCCATGACCACCAGGCCACGACTCGTGCCTGCGGCGGTTCCCCCGCAGGCGCGGGGATAGACCTCCTTGAAACCAACCCAGGAACGGCCTGAAGAGGGTTCCCCCGCAGGCGCGGGGATAGACCTCAGCCAGTGCGCAGACTGGAGCGTCCGGGGCAGGTTCCCCCGCAGGCGCGGGGATAGACCCGTCTGAGGTGCTGCCTTTGATCCGCAAGACGGGGTTCCCCCGCAGGCGCGGGGATAGACCGCTGGGTGGTGATCTGGGTCGCATTCCAGCGATGGTTCCCCCGCAGGCGCGGGGATAGACCCATGTCGCCAGACTCAATGCAGCCACTGCGGATGGTTCCCCCGCAGGCGCGGGGATAGACCTCGAAGGAAAAAATTTGGGCGATCTCGTCAGACGGTTCCCCCGCAGGCGCGGGGATAGACCCAGGCCACGGCGATTTATGCACGGCTTGATCT
>JADGCO010000121.1 GCA_015228935.1 Magnetococcales bacterium
ATAAAATCTTTCTTTCCAATTTTTTTTATCCGAGGGTTAATGGACAGCCTCTCAGGAAAATGGAAAAATAATCATGAATGAATATCAGGGAATGCGTTGGTACAAGTGCGATTTGCATCTGCATACGCCGGAAGACAGTCAACATTGGCTGGATCGTGAAACAAGACTGGGTGACCCCAGGAGATCCCGGATCGATGGCAAGTTTGACGAACAAAAAATTCAGGAAACAGCCAGAAAATATTTGCATCGGTGCCATGAGGTAGGACTTCAGGTTATTGGGGTGACCGAACACAATTTTTCCGCTCGAAGTGAACCAAGGGATTGGTTTCTTTTACACCTCATCGAACAAAACAACTCTGTGGCAAGAGATCGGGGTGTGGCTCCACTGGTGATTTTTCCGGGATTTGAAGTCGATATTGGTTACCACGTTCTCTGCCTTTTTCAACCGGTTGCCAAACAGAAGGGTCTCGAAGAGATCAACAGTGTTTTGACCAAGCTTGGTTTATCAGAAAACGAACGTTTCCCTGCCGGGAAGATAGCCCAACTTCGTCATAACGATCAGAAGGTTTCTCTCAAAAAATTGCTGGAGATTGTGCAGAGAGAGTATAAGGGAATTGTCATTGCCGCACATGCAGACCAGAAGGATGGCATCCTGTCGAACAGTGACCACAAGGGAGATTATGCGCATCCAGGCTTGTACTGTGTGGAATTGACCCAAGAGAGACCAGACCAAAAATACACGGATATCCTGGCCAGGAAGAATACGGATTGGCAGAGGGAAGGGTTTCATCCGGCCTGGATCATGTCTTCTGATGCCAAATCCCTGGCACAGAACGAAACCGGACAGCCGAAGGCCAACAGCCTGGGCTATCGGCATACCTGGATCAAAATGTCGGAGCCGTCCATCGAGGCGTTGCGGCAGGCGTTTCTGGATCCGGAATCCCGTATCCAACCTGCGGGAGAAGACCCCGCCAAACAAGAGAAACATGCCTGCATTGTTTCGGTGTCGGTAGCGAAGACCGCTTTTCTGGATAAGCAAAAGATTGTTTTTTCTCCCAATCTCAATTGTATCATCGGTGGGCGTGGCAGTGGCAAATCGGCCATTCTGGAAGGGATGCGCCTGGCCATGGGCAAGGACGACGATCCCAAATTGGATGCCAGAGCCAGGGAAAAAGTTGAACGCATTCAAAATCTGCTCACCAAAAATGTTGATTCCGAAGTGCGTCTCCTTTGGCGGAATGGTGACGGGGTTGAGGACACCCTGGTCTACTCAGTACCCCAGGCAGGAAGCGGCGTCTGCCGTGTCGATGGTCGGGACATGCAGGATCTCACTGCTTTTTTGAGGGATTTACCGGTACAGTTTTTCAGCCAGCAGCAGTTGAACCAGATTACGGCACAGGGTGGCAATGTTCTTTTGGCCCTGCTGGATGAATTTGCCAGAGAGGAACTGAAACCGTTGCTGCAAAAGGAAGCCGAGTTGCGGCGCGAAATCGAACAGCACTTTGCCGTAACAACCACCCTGGAGCAGATTGAAAAGGATTTGCAGCGCCTGCACCAGGAACATATTGAACTGGAACGCCAATGGGAAGCACGGTCAGCCCTTCAGGAAGATGCCCGCCAACATCAGGGGTTGAAAGCGGAACAGGCCTACATCCAAAAATTGAAAAATGGCCTGGAAGATGAGGGGGCACGACTGACTGCGGTCGTGGATGACATTTACGAAACGCACTCCCCCCTGGGATCCATTGTGGACCGCTGGCCCCATGGCGACTGGTTCAAGGAGAAAGATGCGCAATTATGGCAAGCCAAGGAAACCTTGAAAGAGGCCGTTGGTCAGGCAGTCGCAACATATCGCAAGACGTTTTCAAGTGTTTTCGAAGCGGATCCGCAGTGGCTGGAGATCAAGCAACATCATGAGCAGGCCGATGCGGAATTCAGCAGGGTGTGCGCCGAAAAAGGCATTGCCCCGGATGATGTGAGCCGTATTCAGGAAATCAGCCAAAAAAGAACCGGGAAAAAATTGGAACTGGAACAAAAGACCAAAGAGCGTCTCCGGTTGCAGCAGGTTCAGCAGCGGCTGCCGGATCTGTTTCATGCGTTGCACGAAAACTGGCTGGCTTGTTTCCAGGTCCGGCAGCGCTTGGCCGATGAGATTACCCAGGCTGCCCGGTCTGACAATAAACTGGTGATCGAATTGCATGTTGAGTATTTTGCCGATGATGTTTTGTTCCAAAAAGTCTGGGGAAAACTTTCTCTCGATGGCAGAACAAAACTGGGGCGGAATTGGGAAGAAATTGGCTCTATTGTTCGTAAAGAATATTTGTCTGAGAGAGCCAAAAATTTGTCCGAGAGAGCCAAAAGCCATCCTTCCCTGTGGGACATGCTGCAATCCTGGATGGAAAATGAAGCAACCACTCCCGATAGCATCCGTACCAGATTGAGAGTACTCCAACTCAGCATTTCTGAAATCAAATCGCATTTATTCGACTCCTTGCGCAAGACATGGCAGGATACCCGGATGATGCGCCTGGATGATGTTGTGGATCTGGTCTTGTATTGCGATGATGGCGTAAATGAAGAAGGACGGATCTCGGCAGGCACCCTCTCCGATGGTCAACGCAATACGGCGGCTTTGGCCATGTTGCTGGCCAGAGGGAACCATCCCTTGGTCATCGATCAGCCGGAAGATGAGTTGGATTCAAATTTTATTTTTCACCAACTGGTCCCCATGCTGCGGCGCTTGAAGAGTTCCCGGCAGATTATTCTGGCCACGCACAATGCCAATCTGCCCGTCAACGGGGATGCCGAACTGGTGTATGCACTCAGGGCCAGAGAAGGACGCGGGGAAAAACTGGCCGCAGGGGGACTTGACCGGAAGGATGTTGCCGATGCTGTTTTGGATATCATGGAAGGGTCCGCACAGGCTTTCCAGCAACGCAAAGAAAAATATCATTTTTAAACAGGGCAATCTCCATGTTTGACACCGTTTTGATCTTGTATGGGCACGGAATAATCCTCATGTTTGACACAGTGTCGGTATGGGGCAATTACCATGTATGACACAGCGGACGAACTTCTCGGGGAAATTGCCGCAGGTGAAGATACCTTCCTGGAGTTCAAAGAGGTGGTTTTTCTGGGTGACAAGCCTCGTTTTGCCAACGAGGAGGGGCGTGCCGCCAAGGTCATTGCCGAGGTTTTTGTCAGCATGGCCAATACCGAAGGCGGGGTTGTCGTGTTTGGCATCAATAAATTGGGCGAAGTGGTGGGGATCGATCCTGAAAAACGCGGGCTTTTCGAACAATGGGTGGTCAATTGTGCCCTGGATGCCTGTGAACCGAAAGGGAGCCTGGAACCCCGTTTGAATTGGCGCTACCTGCCGGACAGGGAGGGCGTGGACAGACTGGTCTTGCAGGTCGATCTGCCAAAATCGCGCTTTTATGTTCACCACACCACGGATGGAAAATTCTTGAAAAGGGTGGGCAGTCATCGCACACCGATTCCGGCAGAACAACTTGGACGTTTGTTGACTTCCCGCTCCCTGGCGATGCCTTTCGAAGAACGCCCCTGTCCCGGTACATCCCTGGATCATTTCAACAAGGATCGTTTCGATCAATACCATGTGCGCCGGTTTGGCCACTCGGTACGGGAGAGCGGTATCCCCATGGACAGGTTATTGGAGAACCTGAAACTCGGATTGCGGGTTGATGGCGGGTCCTGGCACCTGACCAATCTGGGAGTCCTGCTGTTTACCGACCATCCCCCGACCTGGCTGCCGGGAGCCTATAGTGAGATTGCCCTGTATGATCATGCCGTGGCGGACGGTAACACCTTGGATGTCAAACGTTTTGAGAGTACAGTGGACAATCAGATTGTGTCCGTTCTCGATTACCTGCTGAAAAGTCCATTTTTGGCCATGCGTTCGGAAAAAACGACCATGGGACGTATCGACAAACCAGCCTACAGTGGTCTGGCCATCCAGGAAGCGATTGTCAATGCCGTGGTCCACCGGGATTACGCGCTGACCGGTTCCCAGATCATTATCAATGTGTTTCCCGACCGGCTGGAAATCAAGAATCCGGGTGCCCTGCACAATACTCTCAAGCCGGAAGATCTGTATGCCGGTTGTCAGCCGATGCGTCGCAATCAAAATTTATCCGGTTTTTTTCGTGATTATCCAAGTCCACTGACCGGGCGGAGTTTCATGGAAGCGCGGGGTGTGGGATTTTTGTCCCTGGTGCGTGAAAGCGAGGCCCTGTCCGGGTGCAAGCCTTCTTTCGAGGTCATTGGCCAGGGTATAAGGTTGATCATTCATGCCGGTGGCCAGGAATGGATGCAGTCATCAAGGGGTTTTCCATGACTCCTGGGGAATCGGCTGCATTAAACCTTTTTTCAGATCGGCGAGAAAGTTTTGGCGGGGAATTTCCCGGGCACCAAAGCGGGCCAGATGCGGGGTGTGCATCTGGCAATCGATCAAGGTGAACCCTTTTTGTTGCAGGGTTTCCATCAAAAAGGCAAACGCGCATTTGGAGGCATCTGCCGCCCGGAAAAACATGGATTCGCCGAAAAAACAACCGCCAATGGCCACCCCATAAACGCCACCCACGAGTTGGGGGGGAGAGGGGGGGGCCAGACTCCAGGCCTCGGCGGAATGGGCAAACCCAATTGCATGCAGGCGAACATAGGCCTCGACCATCTCCCGGGTGATCCAGGTGCCTTTTTCCTCGCGGACCTCTCCACAAGCCTGGATCACTTCCGGAAAGGCCGCATCCAGGGTCAGACGAAAGCGGCCCTGGCGCAGGGTTTTTTTCAGGCTTTTGGGCAGGTGGAACCACTCCGGTTTCAACACCATGCGTGGATCCGGACTCCACCAGAGCAGGGGTTCACCTTCCGAATACCAGGGAAAAATGCCGTAACGGTAGGCGGTGATCAGCCGATGCAGGGAGAGATCCCCGCCGATGGCCAGTAGACCATTGGGTTCGGCCAGTTCTACCGGGGGAAAATAATGTTCCTTGGGAAGTCGAAATATGGGCATGTGATCCTGCATGAATGACATTGAGAAGCTGACCCAGTTTTTCATTTGTTTTTATTTGAAATTGGCATGTTTTTAGGCAGCCTCTGAGACGCGGTTTAATGCGCCGCAGCCCAATCACGACCATGGCCCATATCCACCCGCAAGGGCACTTTCAGTTCCGCCACGCCTTCCATGGCCGTGCGGATGAGCGGTTGCACCGCATGCAACTCCTCGTCCGGGGCCTCCAGAACCAGTTCGTCATGTACCTGGAGAATCATGCGCGTGCGGTACCCGCCCTGCCGCAAGGCTGCATCGAGGCGAATCATGGCCATTTTGATCAGATCGGCTGCCGAACCCTGGATTGGGGCATTGATGGCCGTGCGTTCGGCCACTTCGCGCAAGGTGCGGTTGCTGCTGGCAATGTCCCGGATCGGGCAGCGTCGTCCCCCCAGAGTGGTGACATAACCCTTCTCCCGGGCATTCCGGATGGTGTCGTTCATGTAGGTCTGCACGCCGGCATAACGAGCAAAATAGAGATCCATGTAGGCCCGTGCCTGGGTCTGACTGATGCCCAGATGTTTGGCCAAGCCAAAGGGACTCATGCCATAAATCAGCCCGAAATTGATGGTTTTGGCCATGCGGCGCTGCTCGGCGGTCACCTGGGCCGGATCCACCCCGAACAACTCTCCCGCCGTGGCGGCATGAATGTCCTGCTCCCGGGAAAAAGCCTCGCGCAGACGGGGCACATCCCCCATATGGGCCAGCAGGCGCAACTCGATCTGGCTGTAGTCGGCGGCCAGCAGGTGCCAGCCGGGAGGGGCGACAAAAGCGGCCCGGATGGCGCGTCCCTCCGGGGTGCGGATCGGAATGTTTTGCAGATTTGGATCCGATGACGACAGACGCCCCGTGAGGGTGACCGCCTGGTTGAAGCTGGTATGAACCCGCCCGGTCCTGGGGTTCATGATGGTCAACAGGGCATCGGTATAGGTGGATTGCAGTTTGGTCAGGGTACGATATTCCAGCATCTGGATTGGCAGGGCATGTCCCTGTTCCGCCAGACGGGTCAGAACGGAGACATCCGTGGAATAACCGGTTTTGGTTCGCTTGCCCCCCTTGATGCCGAGCTTTTCCGGGCTGAACAGGATTTCTCCCAATTGCTGGGGGGAGTTGACGTTGAACGGTTCCCCGGCCAGACGGTGAATTTCGGCCACCAGAGCCTCCCGCCGACTGGCCAGCGAGGCCGATAATTGCGTGAGCAGGTCCCGATCAATCCGGGCACCGGCGTGTTCCATGTTGGCCAGGATGGGCAGCAGGGGAATTTCAATTTCCTGATAGAGGCGGGCCATGTCGGGTATGGCTGCCAGCTCCTGCTGCATGCGGCGCGTCGCTTCCCAGGCCAGTTCGGCATCCTCGCAGGCGTAGGGTCCCGCCTGCTCCAGGGGAACGGCATCAAAACGAATGGCATTTTTTCCCGTACCGGTGATTGCCTTGAATGGGGTGGTGGTGCGTCCAAGCAGGTTCAAGGCAATGGTATCCAGATTGTGCCGCCGCTCGGGGCCGTGCAACAGATGCGACAGGAGCATGGCATCTTCCCGAATGCCGGCCATCCTGATGCCATAATTGGCCAACACCAGCCAATCATATTTCAGGTTTTGGCCAACCTTGCCGATCCGGGACTCCTCCAGCAACGGTTTCAGGGCCGGCAATACCAGATCCCGGGACAACTGCCCGTCAGGGGCCGCCTGGGGGGTGTGGGCCAGAGGCAGATAAAATGCCTGCCGGTATTGCCAAGAGATGGAAATTCCGACCAGTTCCGCCTGGACTGCATCCAGACTGGTGGTTTCGGTATCGATGGCAAAACAAGGTTGGCGGCGCAACTCCTGCATGAATTCCGCAAAAGCGGTTGGGTCGGTCAGGATGCGGTAGTCGTTGACCTCGACGGGTATGGCGGCCATCCCGGTGGCCGGGGTGGTGACTGTTTCGTTGACCGAAGCAGCGACCGTCCCGGTGTCCGGTGCAGCGACTGTCCCGGTGATCGAAGTTGTGACCGTTGCAACGCCATCAACCCCTGCTTCGGAAGAAATTTGTTTCAGAAGCGAATGAAATTCCATTTCGGTGCAGATGCGGCGCAAATGCTCCCGGTCCGGGGGTTGGCATTGCAGATCAGCCATGGTCACTGGCAGGGGTGCGTTGCGGTCAATGGTGGCCAGTTGTCGCGACAGACGGGCTTGCGCGGCATATTGAATGATATTTTCGCGGCGTTTGGTTTGTTTGATCCGCTCTGGATGGGCCAAAAGGGTTTCCAGATCGCCAAACTCCCGGATCAACTGGGCAGCAATTTTGGGACCGATGCCGGGTATACCGGGAATGTTGTCGGAACTGTCCCCGGACAGTCCCATGAGATCGATCACCAGCTCGGGTGGCACGCCCCAATGTTCTGTGACTTCGGGGATACCCAGCCAGGTATCCTTGCCGGGATCCAGCAGGCGAATGTGGGGAGCGACGATTTGCATCAAATCCTTGTCACCGCTGACAATGCACACCTCCAGGCCGGCGGTCACGCCTTGTCCGGCCAGGGTGCCGATAATGTCATCGGCTTCAAAGCCTCCCAATTGCAGACGGGCAATCCTGAAAGCATCCACCACATCCTTGATAATGGGCACCTGCGCCCGCAAATCTTCAGGCATGGATTGCCGATTGGCCTTGTATGCCGGGTAGAGGGTGTGACGAAATGTTTTACCACGGGCATCGAAGACCATGGCCATGTATTCCGGGTGGTGGGTATCGACCAGCTTTTGCAGCATTTTGTAAAAGCCGTAAATGGCATTGGTGGCAAATCCATCCCGTCGTGACAGATTGCGCACCCCATAGAAAGCCCGATACAGGTAGCCGGAGCCATCGACCAGAAAGAGGCGTGCCATGTTGACTTTTCCCCATGAAAAATTGTAACTGTTCAGCTTCCCCATTAAAAAACGTTTGAAAAACCGGGATGGAGGTCCAGGAGGAAGGGCTGTGCCCTGCCGTTTCAACGATGAAATCTCATGATGACTAATATTTTTGTTATTTTGCCTGGCGGCGGGATTGTTTTGCATGAAGATCCCGCCCCTCTTCTGGTGGAAGAGGGGCGGGGAAAAAAGGATCATGAAGCGCGTGTGGGGTGATCAGGTATTGATCTTGGCGGCGCGGACGGAGGAGGGGACCCGGGTGGGTTCCACCTGCCAGATTTTTTCGGCGTAGGTACGCACGGTTCGGTCGATGGAAAAATACCCCATTCGGGAGGTATTCATGATGGCCTTGCGACCCCAGGCATCCTGATTCTGGTAGACCAGATCGATTTTATCCTGGCAGGCGACATAGGCTTCATAGTCGGCCAGGAGCATGAAATGGTCACCACCCCGTACCAGGGCATCGAAAATCGGGGTGTAGCGATGCGGATCGTCGGGGCAGAAATAGCCGTCCCGGATCATGTCCAGCACCCTGTGCAGTTCCTGATTTTCTTCGTAATACTTGGCGGGATTGTAGCCTTTTTGCCGCAGGGATTGGACCTCATCCGCCGTCATGCCGAAGATGAAAATGTTGTCATCGCCGACTTCGCGGAGGATTTCAATGTTGGCTCCATCCAGGGTTCCGATGGTCAGGGCACCATTCAGGGCGAATTTCATGTTGCCTGTGCCTGAGGCCTCGGTTCCGGGGGTGGAAATCTGTTCGGAAAGATCGCTGCCGGGGATGATGGTTTCTGCTGCCGAGACGTTGTAGTTGGGCAGGAAGACCAGTTTCAGGCGATCTTTGACCATGGGATCGTTGTTGATCACCTTGGCCACTTCCACGATCAGGCGGATGATCAGCTTGGCCATATGGTAGCCGGGGGCTGCCTTGCCGCCAATGATCACGGCCCGGGCGGTCGGGTCGGCAATCTGGCCATTGCGGATGCGGACATAGCGGGTGATGACGTGCAGGACGTTGAGGAGCTGACGCTTGTATTCATGGATCCGTTTGACCTGCACATCAAACATGGCGGATGGATCCAGGCGGACGCCCACCCGCTCTTCCACCATGCGGGCCAGGCGGATTTTGTTGTTTTTCTTGATGCTCATGAATTTCTTGCGAAATTCAGCATCTTCAAGATGGGATTCCAGGGAGCGGAGCTGGGGCAGGTCGGTGATCCATCCTTCGCCCTGGTGCTGGCTGATGAAGGTGGCCAGTTCGGGGTTGGATTGCAGGAGCCAGCGGTGCTGGGTGATGCCGTTGGTCACATTTTCAAACTTGGCCGGATCCATGCGGCTGAAATCGGCGAAGAAGGAAGCCTGCATGAGTTGGGTATGCAGTTTGGCGACCCCATTCACTTTTTTGCTGCCGATGACCGACAGGTTGGCCATGCGCACCCGGCGGCTGTGGTCGTCGAAGAGGGAGACCCGGCTCAACATTTTCGGGTCGCCGGGGAACTGGTACTTGACCGCCGTCAGGTGGTGATGGTTGACCTGATAGAGGATGTCCAGATGGCGGGGCAGAATTTTGCCCATGATGTCGATGGGCCAGGATTCCAGGGCCTCGGGGAGCAGGGTGTGGTTGGTATAGGAGTAGGTTCGCCGGGTGATGTCCCAGGCCTCGTCCAGGGAGAGTCTGTAGGTATCCATCAGGATCCGGGTCAGTTCCACCACGGCCAGGGAGGGGTGGGTATCGTTCAGATGGATGGCCACCTGATCCGGGAGTTTGCGAATGTCTTTTTCGGTCAGGAAAAACTTGCGCAGGATATCCTGGAGGGAGGCACTGACGAAAAAGTATTCCTGTTTCAGGCGCAGCTCCTGGCCCATGAGGGTATTATCGTTCGGATAGAGGACCTTGGAGAGGTTTTCCGAATCGATTTTGTCCTTGACGGCGTCGATGTAGTTGCCTTCATTGAAGAACCGGAAATCGAAGTCATGCGAGGCTCGGGCCGACCAGAGGCGCAGATGGGTCATGGTCGGGGTGCGGAAGCCGGTGAGGGGGATGTCGAAGGCGACGGCGATGACATCGTTGGTGTCCACCCACTGGATTTTTTCCTGGCCTTTTTCGTCCCGGAAGCTGATGACCCGGCCTCCGAAGCGCACGGTGAAGCGGATGCTGTGGCGTTCGGTTTCCCAGGGGTTGCCGAGTTCCAGCCAATCTTCGGGTTGTTCGACCTGTTCGCCCTGTTCGATGCGTTGGGTGAACATGCCGAATTCATAGCGGATGCCATAGCCGATGCCGGGGTAGCCCAGGGTGGCCATGGAGTCCAGGATGCAGGCGGCCAGGCGGCCCAGGCCACCGTTGCCCAGGGCGGGGTCCAGTTCCTGATCGATCACGCTTTCCAGGGAGGTGCCGCACTCCCGCAGGGCCTGAGCGATGGCGTCCTGAAGGTCCAGGTCGATGAGGGTGCGCCGCAGGTTGCGACCGATCAGGTATTCCATGGATAGGTAGTAGACCCGCCGCCCCCGGGTGGCCTGGAGGGTGCGTTCCATTTTGACTTTGCGTTCGTACAGGATGGCTCGCAACAGATAGATGACAGACTTGTACCAGTCTCTCTGGTTGGCCAGGCTGGGGTCTTTTCCCACCATGTGGACCATGAAGTGCAGGATATTTTTTTTCAGGGTTTCCACGTTCCAGGGGGCTTGGTCCTGGCAATCGAGGACCAGGCACAGGTCTTTATGCAGATCTTCCATGCTCTCTCCAGGTCGTTGGGCGTCATTTACCGACAGGGTTTTGGCCTGTGATCCGACATTCGTTCATGGCACGCGATGGCACGCTGGCATGATTTCGATCCATGTCTTGATCAGGCATCTCAGACAGATTGCCAACTCGCAACGTCGGTCCATGACACGGACGATGGCAAATATACGGGTGTCATTCTCGCACAAACTTCCCCGCCTTGGTAGGTATCCTCTACCATCTTTCTTGATTTTGGATCAAGCCACCACCAGCATGGGCAGGGCATTGCCAAACCACAGATCAGGGGCAGCCTGAATAAAACCAGGGAGACGACACCATGAAATTCATCGATCCGCGCATCGACTATGCATTCAAGAAAATTTTTGGCAGCGAAGATGCCAAGGATGTCCTGATCAGTTTTCTGGAGAGCCTGCTGGGTCTGGATGGGGACCGGCGTATTGTGGAGTTGGTCATTCTGGACCCGTTTCTGGCCCCGAAAATCAAGGGACTCAAATCTTCGATCCTG
>JADGCO010000122.1 GCA_015228935.1 Magnetococcales bacterium
CAAAAATCATGATGCGCGTGGTTCGATCCCTGGCCGGTCGGGAACTGGTGCGCTTTTTTCGCCAACCCCATCGGGTGGTGGGAAGTCTGGCCCAACCCCTGCTGATCTGGTTGTTTCTGGGCACAGGTTTTTCGGCCTCCTTCAAGGCACCCGGATTGGAAAATGTCACCTATCTGGAATATTTTTATCCCGGTATCCTGATGATGTTGATGCTCTTTTCCGGAATATTCTCCACCATCACCATCATCGAGGATCGCCAGCAAGGCTTGTTGCAGGAAGTCCTGGTGGCACCGGTGTCGCGTATGGCCATTGTCCTGGGCAAGGTTCTGGGAGCCATGGGCGTGGCCCTGGCACAAAGCCTGGTTTTGTTGATCGCGGCCCCCTTTCTGGGCATGCATGTCGGTCTGGGCAATACCCTCCTGCTGTTGCTGGGCTTGATCCTTGGTTCACTGGGCTTTACAGCCCTCGGCTTCCTGATGGCCTGGCGCATGGAGACCACCGCCGGTTTCCATGCCGTCATGTCCGTTTTTCTGATGCCCCTCTGGATGCTTTCCGGAGCGCTTTTCCCCATGAATCACCTGCCCGGATGGATGTGGTGGATCATGATGGCCAATCCGGTCACCCATGCCCTGCAATTGATCCGGCTGCCCCTGCACGAAACCGGCAGTGCCCTCCTGATGCGCCCGGATTATTATCTGGCCCTGGGCGTCTCCCTGCTCTGGGCGGTGGGGTGTCTGGTCCTGGCCCTGTTCCAGGTCCGGAAGGTCGAAAAAGGGGTTTGAAAAGGAGTCAATACATGGCGCGACGCCTGATCATCATGCGGCATGCAAAATCGGATTGGGATGCCCAGGCACACAGCGATTTTGACCGTCCCCTCGCCAAAAGAGGCTGGCGGGATGCCCCGCGCATGGGCCAGTGGCTGCTTTCCGAACGCATGCAACCGGATTTTGTGGTCAGCTCGCCAGCCAAACGGGCACGACAAACCGTCATCGAAGTGTGTACCGCCCTGAAAATCAACCCGGACACCATCCAATGGCAACCCAAAATCTATGAAGCAGGAGTCGGCGAATTGTTGCGGGTTTTGGCCGTTGTGCCTCCTGCATCCCAATGCACCTTGCTGGTAGGACACAATCCGGGACTGGAAATGCTGTTGACCCACCTGGTCAGTGCGGAAAACATCCATCGATACGCCGTCGCCAACTCACATTCAGGTGGCCTGTCCGATACCGGAAACGAAGAGTACCCGCCAGAGTTCGGCATCATCAAGACAGCCACGGTGGTATACCTGGAACTGCCCGATATCTGGACTGAATTGCCACGAGATTGTGCGCAATTGCTCGGCAAGAAAAACCCCAGGGAACTGGCCAAGGGATAGGACATCATCATCCGGCAGGAAAAATTCCAGGAAATCGGCCAAGGGATAGGACATCATCATCATCCGGCAGGAAAAATTCCAGGAAATCGGCCAACAGACGAGACATCATCGATTGCCCGGCAAGAAAAATTCCAGGAAACCGGCCCATAGACAAGACATCATCGATTGCCCGGCAGGAATGAATTCCGGAAAAACCGGCTGACAGGTAGATCACCATGCAAACGATTCTCAACCATCTGCACGATCATCGACAAGACAATCTGCGCCGTCTGGACCTCTTGCTGCGCATTCCCTCGGTATCCAACGATGCGCAGGCTGGTCCAGCCATGACCCAATGCGCCAACCGGGTGGCTGAACTCCTCACCGAGGCCGGCATGGATGAGGTCCAGGTCTACCCGACCGCTGGTCATCCCCTGGTGGTTGGTTCCTGGCGGCATGCTCCCGGGCAACCGACCGTTCTCATCTATGGCCATTATGATGTGCAACCGGCTGGACCCCTGACCGCATGGAAATCACCGCCGTTTGTCCCGGAGCAGCGTGCCGACCGGCTTTATGCGCGTGGGGCTGCGGATGACAAGGGACAGTTTTTCATGCATATTCTGGCCATCGAAGCCATCATGAAAAAGCGCGGTACCCTGCCGGTTAACGTGGTGTTTCTCATCGAAGGGGAAGAGGAGATCAGCAGTCCCAACCTGGCCCGTTTTCTGGTCAACCATGCCGACCTGTTGCGGGCGGACTGGGTCGTCATTTCCGATTCTGCCATGTGGGCACCCGGCCAGCCGGCCATCTGCCTGGGGGTGCGGGGCCTGATCAACCTGGAGTTGACCCTGACCGGCCCCAGGGAAGACCTGCACTCGGGATCCCTGGGTGGTATCCTGGCCAACCCCTTGGAAATGTTGGCCAGGTTGCTGGCCACAGTCAAAGACCCTGAAGGACGGATCGGTATTCCGGGATTTTATGATCGGGTTCGTCCCCCCTCACCCGCCGCCCGTCAGCAACTCCAACAATTTTCCCTGGACGAAACAGCCTATCTGGCAGCATTGGGAGTCACGGCAGGTTGGGGTGAGCCGGATTATTCCCTTCTGGAACGGCTCTGGTTACGACCGACCTTTGAAATCAATGGACTTTATGGTGGCTACACCGGAGAGGGAAGCATGACGGTCATTCCGTCGGTCGCCAAGGCCAAAATTTCCCTGCGTCTGGTGCCGGATCAGGATCCGGAAGAGATGGTCCGCCTGGTGACAGACTATTTCCATGCCCACACGCCAGTTGGGGTCACGCTCCATGTCCACCGTTTTCCAAGCGGTGCCCGTCCCATCGAGGTACCGGATGATATTCCCCCGGTCCTGGCCGCCCGGCACGCCTTGCAGGAAGGCTTCGGAACTGCCCCACTCCTGGTACGGGAAGGGGGATCCATCCCCGTAATCTCCGAATTCAAACAGCTTCTCAATCTGGACACCCTGATGGTGGGTTTTGGCTTGCCCGACTCCCGTATCCACGGTCCCAACGAAAATCTCCATCTCCCCACCTTTCACCTGGGAACGGAAAGTCTGGTCCGCTTCTATGACAGGCTGGCTGGTTCGTAATCGTACTTGAGCTATCTGAATAATTTTTTGGTCAGTACGTCATCATTCCTGGGATATCTGAATAAAACTTTCACGAATGATCACGCCCCGATCCACTCATCAGATTTTGCTTTCCAAGTGAGTACGGTTTGATTATCATCCGTTCGGACTGTTAAGCAACAGTTAAATCCGTATCGTTTCTACCCACTGGAGGTTTTTTTCACATGAAAATGCTCAAAGTCGGTTTGTTCGGGCTTGCCCTGATTGCACAAAGCGGAACCTTGTTGGCAGCCCCGGATCAATACAATGCCGTTCCTCCCGGTGATGCCCAGTTCAAGAACTGCAAAATTTATGCCATGAAGAGATGGCAGGGCGGCGGGGAACTCAGCCCGATTGATGGCCAATCCAAGGCAGAAGCATTTTGCATCTGCATGTGGAATGAAACACCGGAAGATTTCAAAGGCGATCTGGCCAAATTTTCCGAGACCACTGCTGGCGCAAAACTCGATAAGCTTTGCAGTAAATATTCCAATTGGAGTGACTGATCGGCCAAGGTCCGTTTGAGATGTGCATGGAATGCATTCTGCTGACGTTGCTGACTTGCTTCCATGCACACTCTCTGTCTGCTGAATAAAACCAGAAATTCAATTTTGCAGGGATCGTTTGGCGGTTTGCCTCTGAACCGGTATAACGGAGAAATCGTCAATAAGAATGTTCTTGTATATATTTACGTAGTTTATCACGAGTCCCTTTCAGACCCTGGACCGTTTGCACGATATTCTGACCGTGGGTCACCGTCTCCCGGGCCAAGCGGATACTTTCCTGAAGTTGCCGGGAACTCTCGACGGCCACTCCAGAAACCTGGGCAATCGTGGCCGGGACACTCTGCACCGCAACGACCATCTCTGTCACATTGCGGGTCACATCGCCGATACCAGCAGAAATGTTCTGGACATTGCGGTTGACATCCGCGATGCCGATGACGGACTCACTCAGCCGCTGCAAGGCATCTCCTGTTTCTGCCGAGGCACTGGCCATGGCCTGGGCCACGTCCAGCATGGTCTGGTTTTGCTGTTCCACCTCGACGAGAATTTCATCGTTGGCATCCCGAATACGGTCAACCAGCTTGACGACGTTCTGGGTGGATTCGACCACTTCGCGGGTGTTGCTCTGGATCTCCTTGACCTGCATGGAAATCATGCGCGTGGCCTGACCGGTCTGGCGGGCCAGCTCCTTGACCTCGTTGGCCACCACCGCAAACCCCTTGCCAGCCTCGCCAGCCCCGGCTGCCTCGATGGAAGCATTCAAGGCCAACATGTTGGTCTGTTCGGCAATGTCGTTGATCACCTCGACCACCTTGCCAATTTCAGACGTGGAGTGCGACAGTTTGGTCATGGTTTCGGCGGTACTGGCCACCTGGACACTGGCCCGTTCGGATTCATCCCGGGCATTGGCACAAAGGACCTTGATGGCTCCCAAAGTAGAAGTCATGTGATCGACCGAGCCGGCCACGGCCTGCAAACGTGCCCCGGAACGCTCTGCTGCTTCCCGGACCTGACTCAGATTGGTATTGGCCTCTTCCGATGCTGCCGCAACGGTATGCAGATCGGTGTTGGTCGTTTCGGCTGCCACCGAAATGGTCGTCATATTGGTGCCGATCTGTTCGACTGATGCGGAAACGGTATGCAAATCGCGATCATTGGATTCCATGGACGCAGCCATGGCCTGAAGGTTGTCAAGAATTTGTTCCGTGATCTTGGCTGAGGTTTGGGTTTGTTGCAGGAGCGTGATTTCATTGCTGCCGGCATCCTGGATGGATTTTTCCAGATTTTTCATGATATTTTTGAACTGCTGGTCGTGTTTTGTCTCATTCTGCCGTGACTTGTCCTGGCTTGCCGCCCAATCGAGCAAAGCTTGTGTCAGTTGGCCCAGGATATCCTGACCGGCAGGCGGCATGGCATCGGTATTGAGCTGCCCATCAGCCAGGTTGCGCACCATCTCCGTGCAGGTACCGATCTGGTGGAGAATCTGTCGGCCCAGCCAATGCACCAGAACAAGACCCAAGAGAGAAACAACAAAAACCAAGATCAGCACAACAACCCGATTGCCAGACCCGACTTCCGGTCCTGCGGGTTGCGTCATGATTCCTGACAGGGCCACAATCACCAACAAGACGGCCATGGTCCCCAGCATGGCAGACAATTTGGTGTTCAAACTCGATTCTTTCAGGAAACGCACCATGGTGTTCACCCCCTTTTTTCTTGAACCGCTTATACCATATACACTTTTCCATGAAGATTCCAGTTCGGATTTCATGTCAGAGAGCAGCCAGGATCCAATTGGACTCGAATGGACAGTGATCAACGGCAACTCAAAATCCGCCGACCGAAAATGGCTTGGCATGAGTACGGATTGGAATGCACAATCGAAACCATGTTGGAAAATCCGGATTTGCTGAGAGGCTGTCCAATAACTTGTTAATTTCAAAAAAAACGAAGTTTGGGGCGGAGCCCCAATAAAATCTTTACTTTCCAATTTTTTTATCCGAGGGTTAATGGACAACCTCTGAAACCTGTCAACCCTGGAAGAGAAATGGAGGATTGTCATCTCATCGGCAATGGCCTTTGGTACCCATGATCGGGTCATGACATCGCGTCATGCCGGTTTCAAGAAAAAACGGACAAACGCCACCACCCAGGCCATGCGCAAGATTCAGGAGACACCCAAACACCGCCAGAATCATGACCGTCAGAATCGTGATGCGGAATGGATTATTTCACACAAAAAAATAGTGAATTGGAACAAAGCGAACGGGAGCGATCAGACAGGTGGAAAAACAGCGGAGAACGAGATGCGAAAAACAGCGGGGCGTAGAAAAACGAACAGATTTTATGGATGAAAAAAAGCCGGTGCCTCGGGAACCCGGATCTCTTCGGGGGGAATGAGGATCACACGACCATCCCGGCACTCCGCCATGGGAATTCCGGCCCGCTTGTGTTCCAGCGCGGCCCGCCGGCCCCCTTCCGCCACGGCAGCCAGGATGCGGGCAGCAAAATCAGCCGCCGCAAGGGCTTCATACGTCTGGATTCCATCCCTGGTCTGTGGACAATATTCCTCTTCATTTTCTGCCATATTGCTTCTCCAATAACGCATAGGCACCACTCTGCGGGACAATAGGCTCAATCCCAAGCCCACCGTATGCCACAATCCCCGGGAGCGCTGCAAGGGAATTATCGATCAAAAACCATCGATCCAGCACCGGTCGATACAGGGTGAAAAAATTGACCAGACCCCGATGAAAACGGCGGCGAATGATTTCCCTGGGCACATCGTGTCCACCGTTGCGGACCCGCTCCGCAACCCTGGCCACGGCCACATCGGGAGATGACAAGGCCAAAAACAGCAGGTTGACCCGATAACCCTCATTTTGACACTTGATCAGCCAGGGAGCATAACTGCGGGTTGCCAATGTTGTTTCGAATGCAAAATTTCCTCCCTTGGCGTGCAAACGGTGCAACTCCCGCAACATGATGCGCCCGGCCTGTCTGGCAGCCTTTTCCGGGGCAAAGGCGGAAAGACCCGCCGCAATCGTGTCGGCGTTGACATAATCGACCACGCCAAAAAATTGTCGCAGCAACATGGGTGCCGTGGTGGATTTTCCTGCCCCGTTCGGTCCCGCCATGACGACAATATGGGGAGATTGATCCCCTTTTTCCCAACCCCACATCAAACCGTGGCCAAGTGGTGACGCAATATTTGGACCCATATTGATTGACTCCAGCTCCTGTTGACCTGCAACACCCCTGCATTATGCACCCATCCCCGTTGCAAACCGCAGATGGATTTTTTGTATGGAAATCTTGACAATGTTTTTTTTTATTATAGATTGGCTGGTTTAACCAGCGGGATCGATTGTCTCATTCCGGAAGCGGGACAGGGTTCTGTTGCCAATGTTGTCTTTCGCAGTCAGACATTTAGAATGGTCTGCATCATCAGTGATCAAGAGGAAATGCCATGACCACCCCGTTGAGTCGTTACTATCCCATGTTGCCATCGGGCCTGGAGGGTCTGATCGATCTGGCGCTGGATTTGCGTTTTTCCTGGAACCACGAAGCCGACGCTCTGTGGAAGCAACTCAATCAGGAAGTGTGGCACATGACCCACAATCCCTGGCTGGTGCTGCAATCAGTCTCCAGACAGACCCTGGACAAACTGAAAGAAAACAAGGAGTTCCATGCTGCTGTACACTCCCTGTTGGAGACGCAGAAAAAAATTGCCAACAGCGAACTCTGGTATGCGCGTCGGCACCGGGAATCGCCCCTGAAGAATATTGTCTATTTTTGCATGGAATTCGGTCTCAGTGAAGCCCTGCCCATCTATTCCGGCGGGCTTGGCCTGCTGGCCGGCGACCACCTGAAGGCCGCCAGCGAACTGGGCATTCCCCTGACCGGGGTGGGCATCCTCTACCAGAGCGGCTATTTCCGGCAGGCCGTGGATGAAGAAGGCAACCAGATTGCCATGTATCCGGCCAACAATACGAGTGAATTGCCGGTTACCCAGGTCCGTGATGCCAGCGGTGAATGGTTGCGGTTGCATCTTCCTCTGTTCCCGGGCCGAAATGTCTGGGTGCGCGTGTGGCAGGCCCGCATCGGCGGCATCACCCTCTATCTGCTCGACACCAACGATCCCCTCAATTCCCCCATGGATCGCTGCATCAGCACCGAACTCTATGGTGGCGGGCTGGAACAACGCCTGCAACAGGAAATCCTGCTGGGCATCGGTGGCTGGCATCTGCTGAAAGCCCTCAAGATCGAGCCGGATGTCTGTCACCTGAACGAAGGCCATGCCGCCCTGGTGGTCCTGGCTCGTGCCAAAAGTTTCATGCGGGCACATGATGTCACGTTCGAAGAAGCCCTGGCTGTCACCCGGGCCGGAAACCTGTTTACCACCCATACGCCGGTCAAGGCCGGTTTCGACCGTTTTCCCCGGCATCTCGTCGAGCGTTACCTGGGCACCTATGCCAGCGAGGGATTGCATATCACCCTGGATGCCTTGATGGAACTTGCCCGGGGAGCGGATGAAGGTCCCGATGCCCCGTTCAACATGGCCTACCTGGCCATCCGTGGCAGCCATGCCATCAATGGCGTCAGCCGGCTGCATGGTCAGGTGAGTCAGGGTTTGTTCGTCAATCTGTTCCCGGCATGGCCCATGACCGAAATTCCCGTCGGTCATGTCACCAACGGCGTGCATGTCCCTTCCTGGGAATCCGCGCCCTCCCTGACCTTCTGGAACAACGCCTGCGGTCATGACCGCTGGGACGATGAATTGCAGGGCATGGAAGAGCGCATCCGGAAACAATCCGATGCCGACCTCTGGCACCTGCGCATGGACAATCGCCATCGTCTGGTCAACTATGTGCGCTCCTACGACGAACAACACCAGATCGGTTCCGTCTCCCCGGATCGCCTGCAAATCGAACCCCTGTTCGATGCCAATATTCTCACGATTGGTTTTGCCCGGCGGTTTGCCACCTACAAGCGTCCCAATCTCCTGTTGCGGGATCCGGACCGGCTGGTACGCATCCTGAACCATCCGGATCGTCCCGTACAGTTGATCATTGCCGGCAAGGCCCATCCTGCCGACCGGTTTGGACAGGACATGGTCCGGGCCTGGGTGCAATTTTGCCGGCGGCCCGATGTACGGCAACGGGCCATCTATATCAGTGATTACGACATGCTCCTGGCCGAACGCATGGTCCAGGGTGTCGATGTCTGGTTGAACAATCCCCGGCGTCCCTGGGAAGCCAGCGGCACAAGCGGCATGAAGGTCCTGGTCAATGGCGGTCTCAATCTTTCCGTCCAGGATGGCTGGTGGGCCGAGGCCTATGATCCGGCGGTGGGCTGGTCCCTGGGCGACGGCATGGAACACGCCGAAGAGTACAACGAACACCTCGACGCCACCGAAGCGGAAGAACTCTATCGTCTGCTGGAAAACGAGGTTGTGCCCGATTTTTATCAGCGCGACAGCCAGGGAATTCCCCTGGCCTGGGTCAAACGCATGCGGGAAAGCATGGCCCGTCTCACCCCCTTCTTCTCCACCAACCGCATGGTCCGGGAATATACTGAAAAATATTATATTCCCCTGGCCGATGGCTATGCCAGACGCTCCCAGAATGGCGGACGGCAGGGCCGGGATCTCGTCTCCTGGCGTCGGGCGTTGAATCGGGGACGGGGTACCGTGCGCTTTGGCAGACGGATCATCGAGGATCTGGACAATGGCCAGCGTCGGTTCAGCATCCCGGTCTACCTGGGCGATGTTTCCGCCGAACATGTGGCCGTGCAACTGTTTGCCGACAATCCCAAACAGGCCCCGACCATCATCAATCTGCGGCGTCATCTTCCCTTGCTGGGAGCGGTCAACGGGTATTCCTACGTTGGTGAAGTTGCCGCCGACCGGCCAGCGGAACATTATACGCCACGGGTGGTGCCTGCCAATCCCAACGCCTCGATCCCCCTAGACAACAGTTGGATCGTCTGGGACACCTGAAACCTCCTGGATACCCTCTTGGGTACCTGAGTCAAGACAACGCTTCTCCCTTCCGGAACATCTCCGCCTCTCTGGCGCGACATCCGGAGGGGAGAAGGCTTGGGATGTGAATCCATGGCTGCTGTGGTGCTGAAGCCCGGACGCGATAAATCGTTGCGACGGCGTCATCCCTGGATTTTCAGCGGAGCCATCGCCGAGGTGCAACAGGCTCCTGCCCCGGGAGAGACGGTGGCCATCTTCTCCGCCCGGAAGGAGTTGTTGGGTTGGGGTGCCTACTCTCCGGCTTCTGGAATTCCTGTCCGGGTCTGGTCTTTTGACCCTGACATCCAGATCGACCGGGAGTTTTTCCACCGGCGTTTGGCCAGTGCCATCCAATTGCGCCGGACATTGCCCGGGTTGCGCCACACCCGGGCTTGGCGGCTGGTCAATGCCGAGTCGGATGGTTTGCCCGGTTTGGTGGTGGATCGTTATGGCGATTTTCTCGTTGTGCAGATATCTGCCGTGGGTCCGGAATTGTGGCGTACAACGATTGTTGACCTTTTGAACGACATCATGCCCAATCTGGGCATCTGGGAACGTTCGGATCTGGAGGTTCGGCGCAAGGAGGGATTGACACCCAGGACCGGTTCCCTGGCCGGTCGTGCCCCGCCGCCTTTGGTGGAAATCCAGGAAGGTGCGGTACGTTTTCTGGTGGATCTGGTGCAGGGCCAAAAGACCGGGTTTTATCTGGACCAGCGCGACAACCGCGCCCGGGTCGGGGCGTATGTGGCGGGCGGTTCTGTTTTAAATGTTTTTTCATATACGGGAGGTTTTGGCTTGTCTGCCCTGGCCGCCGGGGCCGATCAGGTGACCCAGGTGGATGCCTCGGAGGCCGCCCTGACCCTTGGCCGGCAAAATCTGGTCCTGAACGGATATGATGCCACCCGGGTGACGGATCTGCCGGGCAATGCCTTTGATATTTTGCGGCGTCTTCGTGATCAGGCCATGCACTTTGACCTGGTTGTCCTGGATCCTCCCAAATTTGCCGAAACCGCCGCGCACCTGCCCAAAGCCGCCCGCGCCTACAAGGATATCAATCTCCTCGGATGCCAATTGTTGCGACCGGGTGGCATTCTTTGCACGTTTTCCTGTTCCGGACATCTGGAGTTTTCCCTGCTGCGCAAGATTGTCGCCGATGCCGCCCTGGATGCCGGTCGGGACGCCCGCATTCTGGAACGCCTGGGACCGGCTGCCGATCATCCGGTCAACCTGGCGTTCCCCGAAGGGGAGTATCTCAAGGGGTTGATCTGTCGGGTGGAATAAACCAGATCCAAAAAATGTTTTTTATTCACCCATTTTCAGAAGTTGTCATGTTCTTGGACAGACTCTCGGAAAACGATGGCAAGATTGAAACCCCTGAAAAAATCAGAAACTTTTGCTCTATTGAAAAACAGCCTGCAACGACTCGGCTACCAATATTTTTTCGTTCCAGGTTTCCAGGGTCTTCAGGTCGGCGGTCGCCAGCCGGTCTGGGACCCACTCCGGCACCGCTCCGAAACGATGCCTGATCAAACGCAACAGGTTACGCATCTCGCCATTCCGCAACCCAATGACCTCACCACGCGCCTCGCCCTCTTCCCGGGCCAGTTCAACCGCGCCCCTGGCATCGGCGACGGCAATCCCGGCCTTGTCGTACAACTCCCA
>JADGCO010000123.1 GCA_015228935.1 Magnetococcales bacterium
AGGGGGAAGGGCACAGCCCTTCCCCCTGGACCCCCATCCCAGTTTTTCAAACGTTAAACACACGTTCCGGAAAATCAGAAACACCTGGAAAATCAACGCATGTTAAATTTTTGGCCCGATAATTGCACCCTTGAATTCAATTCGGGATGGAACCCCGGGAGAGATGACCCCTCTTGCATGCCATGGAATGTGGATGATGAGACTGAATTGCCTCCATACAGATCGCTGGCACGGAATGTGGCCTTTGTTGCTGCTGTTGCTGTTGTTGACCAGCGGCTGTGCCAGTACGCCCCCTGCGCCAGTTCTTGATTCTTCCTCCCCGAAAAACATCAACGATGCCTGCGCCATGCTGACCGAACGGGATCATTGGCGGAAAAGCCTGGAGGCCTCTGCCAACAAGTGGGGTATTCCCGTGCATGTCCAGTTGGCCATCATGCATCAGGAATCCAAATTTGAAAAAGATGCCCGCCCTCCCCGCGGCAAGGCACTCTGGCTCGTTCCCTGGTCCCATACCACATCCGCCTATGGCTATGCCCAGGCCCTGGATGGCACCTGGGAGTGGTACCAAAGCCAGACCGGCAACCGACATGCCTATCGCGATGATTTCGACGATGCGGTGGATTTCATCGGCTGGTACTGCCATAAAAGCAATGAACGCCTGGGTATTCCCAAATGGGATGCCTACAATCAATATCTGGCCTATCACGAAGGCCACAACGGCTATGCCAAGAAAAGCTGGCTGAAAAAACCCTGGCTCGTGCAGGTGGCTGGAAAAGTCAAGCGCAACGCCGAACGTTATCAGGGACAAATACAGAATTGCGGTCTCAAGAGCAGTAAAAGCTGGTGGAGTTTCATGTAAATTGTCTCCGTCCCCTCCTCCTCATCTCCAGGATGGGGCCCTGCTGCCCCTCTTGGGGCGACAATTGCGGTTGCGGCTGCGGCGTCTCTATCCATCCCGGGTACGGCAGGTGGGGGGTGAGCTTTGGGCACCCCTCACCCTGACCGATCCCAACCAGCTTGAAGCGGCTCTGGAGCAGTGGTATCGCCAACGGGCGCGGCATGAACTCAACCAGCGTCTGGAACACTGGGCAAAAATCGTCCAGGTTTCCGTGTCAGGTCTCAGCATTCGCGGACCACGCACCCGCTGGGGCAGTTGTTCGGCCCGGGGCCGGATCAACCTCAATTGGCGACTTTTGTGGCTGCCGGAAGAGCTGGTCGATTATGTCCTGGTCCATGAACTGTGTCATCGCCACCAGATGAATCACTCGCCGGCTTTCTGGTCTTTGGTGCAACATCACGTTCCGGATTGGCAACGCCGCCGCCGGCAACTGGCGCAGGTCAAATCTCTCTGGTAGAACCATTCCCACTCACTTTTACCTGTAACAACAACGGCACCCATTTACTTTCAATTTGCATGATCCCGGATTTCGAGCTATCATGATGTAACCTGTTACGTAGCATGGGACACTGTCGTGATTAAAAGTATACAGCACAAAGGATTATCTGCTCTTTTTTATGCTGATCAAACAAAGGGAGTCAAACAGTCTCTCGTCAAACGATTACGACAAATTCTTTCATTGCTCAACACCGCCACGGTTGCCGAGGATATGGATATCCCAGGCTTGAGATTTCATCATCTTTCAGGAAACTTGCTGGGGTACTATACCGTATCGGTTTCAGGAAACTGGCGGGTAATATTTCGTTTTAAAGACAGCCATGTGACACATGTTGACCTGATTGACTATCACTGAGAGGCCAAAACCATGACCATGAAAAATCCCGCACCCCCAGGAGAAATCATTCGTGATTTATGCCTTAAACCTCTGAAACTCACCGTCACCCAGGCTGCCGAAGGACTTGGTGTAACGCGCAAAACGTTGTCGCTTCTACTCAACGGTCACGCTGGCATTTCACCGGAAATGGCGATTCGTTTATCGTGTGCTTTTGGGCGCAGCCCTGAAAGTTGGTTGCTGCTGCAAGCGCAATACGATTTGGCCAAAATTGAAAGTCAGCCCATCAAGCTCAACGTTAAATCTTTTTTTGTACCACAGGATGTTGCCTCATAAAAAAATATCTGTGACAGCCCCTACGACCCGGACTGCAATAGTTTCAGCAACATCCTGTTTGCCACGACCTTCTCCAATCAATCTGGCCATATCACCCATGGTTCTGGCCATGCCGATTTTGCGGCGCAAGGCGACCTCTGGCTCGACAACATCCTTTTGCCAGGCTTTGAAAAGCCCCTGCCGATGGCCGAACAGATGATCATCGCCCACGTTTTCATTCCTCCAGATGCGGTGCCAGACGGGCCAGGACCTGGGCCAGGGGCTGCCGGGTTTTCCGGGCATGGAGTTCCGCCTGGTCGCGGCCAATCTTGCCAACGCTGAAATAGCGGGCCTCGGGATGGGAAAAATAGTAGCCGCAAACCGCCGCAGCCGGCAGCATGGCAAAACTTTCGGTGAGTTCGATGCCGGTATGGGCGGTGACCTGGAGCGTGTTGAATAAATCCACCTTGGCGGCATGCTCCGGTGAGGCCGGATAGCCGGGGGCCGGACGAATGCCTTGATAGGCCTCGCGGATCAAGGCGTCATTGTCCAGATTTTCGTGGGCTGCATAGCCCCAATATTCCCGCCGGACCCGTGCATGGAGATACTCGGCAAAAGCCTCGGCCAGCCGGTCGGCCAGGGCCTTGACCATGATGGCCCCGTAATCATCCCGCTCCTGCTCCAACTGCTTGACCAGGTTTTCGGCACCCAGGCCGGCGGTGACCGCAAAAAATCCCAGATAATCCGGAATATTGCTGGCACGCGGGGCAATCCAGTCGGCCAGGGCACGACAGGGTTGGCCATCCGGATGCTCCTGTTGCTGGCGCAGGGTATGAACGAGCATGAGCGGGGAGGAACGTTCTTCATCCGCATAGACGGCGATGGTATCGTCATCGATGCTGTTGGCCGGGAACAGCCCCACAATACCATTGGCTTGCAGGGATTTATCCCGGATGAGACGCTCCAGCCAGACCTGGGCATCCTGATAAACCTGGTTCGCTTCCGGTTTTTCCAGAATGGCCGGATAACGCCCTTTCAGTTCCCAGACATGGAAAAAGGGTGTCCAGTCAATGTATTCGCGCAGGGTTTCCAGGGATTGATCCTTCAGGATCGTCAGGCCGGGACGCCGGGGTGGCGGCACCGGAGGCGTTTGCGTCCAATCCAGACGGGGCTTGCGGGCGCGGGCCTCGGTCAGGGACAACAACCGCACCTGAACCTGCCGGGCCTGGTGGTCGTCGCACAGCCGCTGCTGGGTCTGACGGAGTTCGGCGATCAGGGAGGCACGGCGCTGAGGATTCAGAATGTCTGCAATGACCCCGGCAGCCCGGGAGGCATCCTGGATGTGAAAAACCGGCCCCGCATAACGCGGCGCAATCTTGACGGCCGTATGAATCCGGGAGGTCGTCGCCCCCCCGATGAGCAGGGGCATGGTCAGGCCAAGACGTTGCATGCCGGCAGCGATTTCCATCATTTGTTCGAGAGAGGGGGTGATGAGTCCGGAGAGACCGATCATATCCACCTGCCGGGTTTGGGCCGCCTCAAGAATGGTCTCCGCCGGAACCATCACCCCCAGATCGATCACTTCATAGTTGTTGCACTGCAACACCACCTTGACGATGTTTTTGCCAATGTCGTGGACATCCCCCTTGACCGTGGCCATGAGAATACGCGCCCGGGGCTTGCCGATGGAACCCGGTTCCTTGGCCGCCTCGATGAAGGGAACGAGATATTCCACGGCCTTTTTCATGACCCGGGCGCTCTTGACCACCTGGGGCAGAAACATTTTGCCAGCTCCGAACAGCTCTCCCACGGCATTCATGCCCGCCATGAGGGGACCTTCGACCACGGAGAGGGGGTGCGTGGCTGCCTGCCGGGCCTGTTCCGTGTCGGTTTCGATGAATTCGGTATTGCCGCTGATCATGGCGTGGCGGATGCGTTCCTCGACCGGGGCCGTGCGCCAGGCGGTGTCGCTGGCCCGGACCATGGCCCCCCCCTTGAAGGCATCGGCAATTTCCAGAATGCGGTCGGTGGCGTCAGGACGCCGGCACAGAATGACATCCTCGATCCGCTCCCGCAGATGGGGCGGAATGTCATCATACACAGCCAGTTGACCGGCATTGACGATTCCCATGGTCAGGCCGGCCTGGATGGCATGGAACAGAAAGACGGCATGCATCGCTTCCCGGATGGGATCATTGCCCCGGAAGGAGAAAGAGACGTTGCTGATGCCGCCGCTTACCTGGGCATAAGGAAGGTTGGCCCGAATCCAGCGGGTGGCGTCGATGAAGTCCAGGGCATAGCGATCATGGGCCGGGATGCCGGTGGCCACGGCGAACACATTGGGATCAAAGAGAATGTCCTCGGGTGGAAACCCGGCCTGTCCGGTCAGGAGACGATAGGCACGGGTACAGATTTCCTGGCGACGGGAGAGGGAGTCGGCCTGTCCCTGTTCGTCGAAGGCCATGACCACGACCGCCGCCCCCAGCCGCCGCGCCCGCCGTGCCTGATACAAGAAAGCCGCATCGCCCTCCTTGAGGCTGATGGAGTTGACCACCCCCTTGCCCTGGAGACATTTCAAGCCGGCCTCCAGCACCTCCCAGTTGGACGAATCGATCATCACCGGCACCCGACTGATGTCAGGCTCGGCGGCAATCCGGTTGAGAAAGGTGACCATGGCCTGGCGGGGATCCAGCATGGGATCATCCATGTTGACATCGATAATCTGGGCACCACTCTCCACTTGCTGCAACGCCACCCGGATCGCCTCTTCCAGATCCTGATCGCGCATGAGACGCGCAAAGCGCTTGGATCCAGAAACATTGGTCCGCTCGCCAATGTTGACGAACAGGGATTTCCGGCCAATATTCAGGGGTTCAAGTCCGCTCAGACGGCACTCCCGGGCCACTTCCGGAATGCGGCGCGGAGCCAGATCGACCACGGCGGCGGCCATGGCGCGAATGTGTTCCGGGGTGGTGCCGCAGCAACCGCCCACAATATTGACCAGACCGGAACGGGCAAACTCCCGTATCTTGTTGGCCATCATGGCAGGGGTTTCGTCGTAGCCGCCGAAAGGGTTGGGCAGACCGGCATTGGGATGTACGGACACATGCGTGTCGGCAATCCCGGCCAGTTCCTGGAGGAAAGGCCGTAATTGCTCAGCTCCCATGGCACAGTTGAGACCGATGGTGAGCGGCTGGGCGTGGGCGACCGAGTTCCAGAAAGCGGCCACGGTCTGCCCGGAGAGCGTGCGACCACTCTTGTCGGTGATGGTGAAGGAAATCATGAGGGGAATGTCCTGCCGGCGTTCTTCGGCCAACTCCAGCACGGCATACAGGGCAGCCTTGCAGTTGAGGGTATCGAAGACGGTTTCCACCAGGATGAAGTCCGCCCCACCCTCCAGAAGTCCCAGGGTTGCTTCCCGATAGGTCAAAACGAGTTCATCGAAGGTGACATGCCGAAAGCCGGGATCGTTGACCTCGGGGGAGATGGATGCGGTTCGATTGGTCGGCCCCAGGACACCGGCCACGAAACGGGTCGGTGCCGGTGCCTGGTCGGCCACTTCCCGGGCCAGGGCCGCCGCCGACCGGTTGAGTTCACGCACCAGATCGGCCAGGCCGTAGTCGGCCAGGGAGATGGCATTGGCATTGAAGGTGTTCGTTTCGAGAATGTCGGCACCGGCATCCAGGTAGGCCTGGTGCAAATCACGGATGATTTGGGGCCGGGTGAGAACGAGCAGGTCATTGTTGCCCTTGAGGGAACCCGGATGATCAACAAAGCGCGTCCCCCGGAAATCCGCTTCCGTCAGGTTCAGTTTTTGAATCATGGTTCCCATGGCGCCGTCCAGGATCAGGATCCGTTCGGTGAGGGTTTCCCGGAAGCGGTCAAGACGCGATGTGGCGACGGGCATGGCAGTTCCTTGCGATGGTTCGAGAATCAACAAAAGGCCGACTGAAAAATCAATACACTAAAAAATTGAGCAAACAGAAGCAGTTTGCACGCAGATCCCGATGGATGGTTGGCGACCGGGGTCCAGGCGGGTTAAGATGGGTCTCAGGTGCCGCGACTGGTCGCCGGCGTTTGCCATCAGGGGTGACCGGGATCAGCCGTGTTCGGAAAAATCCATGGTACCTGAAGAATCATCCGTACTGGAGGTTATAAGGATATGCGATTTGCCTTGATTCTGTCACTCATGTTGCTGTTGCTTCCCGTGGAGAGCCAGGCCCAGGAGATCTACCAGAAGGATATCTTCACGGTGCGCAAGCTTGAAGGGGTTTGCAAGCTGGAAATTGCCATGAGTCTTGAACGGCGGCCGGTGGTCATCCTGGCTCTCTTCGATGGGAGTAAATACTACGACGAATTGTTTACCACCCGTGACCCGATAGGCCTGGCCAAGGGTCCAATGGTGTTGCAGTTTGATCAGGAACCACAAATCCAGGTGGAGTTCGCTCCCGGCCTGAATGCCAAGGATGAACATTGGGAGTGGCAATACCTGAACCTGAAAAAGGAGACCCTCCAGTTGCTGGAAGAGGTCAAACGCCGGCGAACCATGGAAGTACGTTTTTCAAATGGAACCAAGGAGTTTCAGTTTTCCGTCCCCCTCAAGGGAAGCACCAAGGCCGTCAAGGCCATGAAGGATTGTCAGCCATGATTCATTGATTCAGGAGGTACCGTAGCGCTGCCGATATTCCTGAGTTGCAGCGTGGACTGCGGCAAGGGCCGGGACATTGCCCAGCAGCGCAAGCAGATCGGTCAGGTGGGCAATGGCCACGACGGGAATGCCGTAAAGATCCTGGATTTCCTGGACGGCACTCCGGGTGCCGGTACCCCTCTCCTGTCGGTCCAGGGCAATGATCACCCCGGCAGGTTGGGCGTTGGCCGCCTGGATTAGCTCCATGGATTCCCGTATCGAAGTGCCGGCACTGATGACATCATCGATGATCAGGACCCGACCCTGCAAGGGTGCCCCCACGAGCGATCCCCCCTCGCCATGATCCTTGACACTCTTGCGGTTGAAGGCATAGGGCACATCCCGGGCATGATGATCGGCCAGGGCCATGACCGTGGCCACGGCCAGGGGAATTCCCTTGTAGGCCGGGCCAAAGAGCATGTCGAATGGAATGGCCGATTCCTGGATGGTATCGGCATAGAAGCGGCCCAGTCGGGAAATGGTCCGCCCGGAGTTGAACAGGCCGGCATTGAAAAAATAGGGCGTGCGTCGTCCGGCCTTGGTGGTAAACTCGCCAAAGAGCAAAATCCGCTCTTCCATGGCAAAATGCAAAAACTGCTCGCTCCGGGATGGTGTGTTCATAAGGTCAGCCTTCTTTGTCACCCTGTTATCTTGTTGATGGAACGAAAATGACGGACAACAACGGCACGTCAACCAAATGGGTCTGGATCGGATTGGGTCTGCTGGTGGCCAATGGCTGGGTGCAATACATGCTCTGGTTCGGGGATCAGGGCCTGGTGCTGTGGCGGCGTTCGGAAAATCAACTGGTGACGGCCAGACAGGAGGTTGCCGAAGTATCAGAACGCATCCGTCGCATCAAGGCCGATATTCTGTCGCTGGAAAAAGAACCCAACGTCCTTGAAGAGGTGGCACGCCGGGACATGGGTCTCGTCTATGCGGATGAAATCCTCTTTGTCTTTCCGGAAGGACGCAAGACAGCGCCCACGCCATGAGATTTTCGTTACCCCGCCCGCCGGTCATGTTTTCGCTTGCCTGTCTTGTCTGTCACGGTTCTTGACTGATTTTTTTGCTTGCCTGCCTTGTCCATCATGGCCCTTGACTGTTATTTTTCGGTTGCGATGGCGGATTGCCGGTGGTGGCTGTTTCCAGGTAAAGCTGATCCAACAGCTCGAACAGCTCCTGGCGGATCGTATCGAACCGGGCCATCGCTTCCAGCGCGGCGGTGCGTTTGCCGGCAGCCGCAGCAAGGACAGTCTCCTTGCCGGTGAGGTGGACCTTTTCGTGAACCTTGCCCAGGGTACGAAACACCTCCAGATGACCGAAACGTTGTTGGCCTTCGCTGTCGTACCATTTGCCCAGATCGCACAGGTGGGCGTTGCCGGCTGTTTCCGGAGAAATCGTTTCCCGGCCATCCAGGATGGCCCGCAGCAGGCGACTCAGCCAGGCGAGATGGGCCTGTTTTATTTTCTGGACATCGAAAGGTTCGGAGAGTTCTTTCTGCTGGTTGGCTGCGGCTTTCTGCAATTTTTCCACCGGGATGTGGAATGTATTGATCAGAATGTTCAAAAGATTGGCCAGGCCATTGAGAAGCTCCATGCTGACCGAGATTTGTCGCATGTGGGTTGCAGAGGTCTGGATGGCGGCATCGCCCTCTCTGGTGGTGGCGGCAATGGTGGCGGCGTTGTCGTGAATGACCCGGTTTTGTCCGACCAGATCGTCGCTGGCGACAACGGCCTGACTGGCGGCAGAGGCGATTTGCGAGGTCCCCGTGGCGGCTTCCATGGTGGAACGGGAGACATCCTGGGTGGCGGTTTCCAGTTCCATGACAGCACGTGTCACATCGGCGGCGGCTTCGGAGACCGTTTGCATGGCGTTGGCGATGCCGTTGACGTTGGCGGTCTGATCATCCACGGCCAGGGCAATTTCCCGGTTGGCCAGATTGACCTTGTCGATGCCATCGGTGATCTGGTCGTTGGCATCGCTGACCCCGCCCATGACGTTCTGGATCTCTTCGATGTGTCCGGCAATCATGTGGGTGGCTTTGGCGGTTTGGCGGGCCAGTTCCTTGACCTCGTTGGCCACGACGGCAAATCCCTTGCCGGCATCTCCGGCTCCGGCGGCCTCGATGGCAGCGTTCAGGGCGAGCATGTTGGTTTGTTCGGCAATATCATTGATGACATCCACAACCTTGCTGATTTCCCGGGTGGCGGTTTCCAACTGGTGCATGACTTCGCGTGAATGCCGGGCCGATTCGTTGGCCCGTTCGGAAATATCCCGGGCCATGCGGCAGCGTTCCCGCACCCCTTCCAGAGAGTTGGTCACGACCTGGATCGATTTGGCCACCGAGTGGACCGACCGATCCACCTGTTGCAGATTCTGGTTGACACCGCTGATGTTGGCGGTGATTTCCTCGGTTGCCGAGGCGACCGTGGTGATGTGGCTGCTCGCCGTGGCTGCCGAGGTGGCGATGGCGGTAATGCTGTTGGACAACTCCTCGGCAGCGATGCCGATTGCCGATACCCGGGATTCGGTCTCCTTGACCGATTTTTGAATGTTGGCCATGTGTTGTTGCATCTGGGCGTTGTCATCCACAACATTTTTGACCAAACCGATATTTGTTTCGACTTCATGGGTAAATTCCTTCCTCATGTTGGACAACATGAAGAGGCTGGCCAGCAGGGTATGGGCCTGGAGGGAGGTTTCCAGGACCAGGGTGGTCAGGTGTTGCGGGGCCGGGTCAGAGCCGGACCTGGCCAGAAAACCGTATGCGGTGTGTTGTGGCTGTTGTCGAGAGGGTGCTGCCAGAGTTTGAGGCTGGGTTTTTGGTGCTTTGGAACCGAAACGGCCCTTGAACCAGGTGATTCCTGCCGTGATTCCCAGCAGCAGAACAATCAGCCAGATGGCATAGAATATCATGCTGGTACGCAGGGCAACCATTGGTTGCAGGGCTTCGGCAACCTCCATTTCGCTGATGACACCCCAGTGCAGGCCGGAAATGGTGACCGGGGCATGGGCGGCCCAGACCGGGTATCCCCGATAACCCGCAAAGGCTCCCACTCCCTGATGTCCGGCCAGTGCCGCTTCCGTGGCACCGTTGCGAATGGCGAGCAGGCCGCTCGTGCGTCCCTGACTGGCCAGGGAGGCGGCGGCTGTCCGGGAAAGTCCCCCTTTTTGCAGGCTGGCAAGGAAGGCATCCCGATTTTCCAGGAAGGGCCGGCTGTTGCTGCGCATCTTGAAATCGGCCCCGACCAGATAGCTCTCTCCGGTACGACCCAGGCCTGCCGTCTGCCATTGCCCGGCATGGGTCATGATGGTGTTGATCCGCTCCTGGGTCATCTGCAAGATCAGAACGCCAATCTTCTGTTTGTTGTCCACAATCGGGCTGGCCACAAAGCCGACCGGTTCGCCGTAGACCGGGACATGGGGAGCAAAATCCTCCAGCACCACCGCTTCGGTTCCTTCCGTGGTCAGTGCCTTGCGGGCCAGTCGGGCCAGGTGGCTGTCGGCAAAGGGACCGCGCCGCAGCGAGGTGGCCAAATCAATCGTGTGCATGGCCGCATAGACCACAGAACCCGAGTCGGCATCGACCAGAAAAAGATTGCCGTACCCAAAAGTTTGCCGAAATTCCTGGAACAGGGGGTGATAGACGGCGTGCAGTTGTCCGTAGGTGGTGGCATCGACCGGATGATCCGGGGAAGAGGAGGCCGTCTCTTTTGCTTGCGAAGGGGCATCCGGCAGCACAAAGCGTTCCTGGAGGATCACCGCCGTATCATCCAGGGCGGCCAAAAGGCGTTCGGCTTCGGCCTTGCCATCACTGCCCAGGTTGCGGCGGGTATATTCCCGGGCAAAGGGTCCCAGATAATGGGCCGTCAATTTTTCCCGTGCCTTTTGGCTCTGCATGGTTGCTGGCGAATCCCGGAGCTGCCCGAACGCTTCCCGGAACTGCCGCATGGCATCCACGACCATACGGTTGCGGGCCTGGGTCCGGCACTGGCCCATGATGAACCGGAAATGTTCCTCGATGGCGACCCGGGCGGTTTCACGGACCGTGGTCAAATGGAGGAAAACCTGTTGTTTCTGGGAATCCTGACCCGTATCCAGGGCAATCCACCCCAGAAAGAAGGCCAGGATCACCAACGATATTCCGAGTCGGAGCATGGTGCCTGTGCTTTGCAATTGAAATGACTTCATAAAGGATTCGACAGCCGATTCTTGTGTGATCCCAACAAGCCAGTATCCTCCAGGGGTAAGGATTTCGCAAAAAAAAAAAACGAATGAAAGACTGGGATGGGGGTCCAGGGGGAAGGGCTGCGCCCTTCCCCCTG
>JADGCO010000124.1 GCA_015228935.1 Magnetococcales bacterium
CTTCCCCCTGGCGGGGTTTGGGGCGGAGCCCCAACAAAGTCTTTTATATCAAATCTTTTTTTGCAAGGGTTCTGAATAGATACAATTCAGGCAGGAATAATTCAGGCAGGCAGGCAGGGGGCGTGGGCGAGGGTGGGCCAGGCAACATCCTTGGGGGAGAGGAGCGGGTCGGTCACCGGCCAGGCGATACCCAGGGCGGGGTCATTCCAGAGGATGCCCCGGTCGGCTTCGGGGCGGTAGATATCGGTACATTTATAAGCAATTTCCGCCCCCTCCGGCGAAAGGACACAAAATCCATGGGCAAACCCCGGAGGAATCCACAACTGCCGCCGATTTTCCGCACTCAGTTCCACTCCGACCCAACGGCCAAAGTGGGCAGACTCGCGCCGAATATCCACCGCCACATCGTAGATGCGCCCGAACAGGACACGTACCAGCTTGCCCTGTGGATAAGGCTCCTGAAAATGCAGTCCACGCAGCACGTTGGCCGCCGAGCGCGAGTGGTTGTCCTGGACAAAAGGGTCTACAATGCCGGCAGCCAGAAATTTGTCCCGATGGTAGGTCTCCATGAAAAACCCCCGCGCATCCGCAAAAACCGGGGGTTCCACAAGCAACACACCTGGGAGTGAGGTCGGTATGAATTTCATGGCCGGGGATTGTGACTCAATCGTTTGTTTCGATCAAGGTTTTGAAAGAAAACAGACACAAATCCCCGTTGCAACGCAGCCGAAGCGAATTCCGGCAGACAATCCGGTGCCGCATGTTTCGGAATTTCAGAAAAGAATCCAAAGAGAAAACTCAGGGAGGTTGACCATGGACAGCCTGCTCAAGGAGGTACATTTCCGAGGCCAGGGCTTCGGCCACAATAGGACGGTAATGCAGATTGTACAAAAAATTCCTGGTATAATCGGCCGACAGCAGATCCGACGACCCGATATTGAGATAATTGAGAGCAACATAAAAAGCATACGACTCGTTTACCAGAAACTTATGCGTTTCTTCCGCTGCTGCTGCTGCTGTTGTTGTTGGTATCAACTGCACAGGCCGAATCCGGACAATCCACTTCATCATATAAGATGCTCTTTTATGCCGATCTGCCACTTCTATGAAGTGATAATTCTTATGCCTGCGCAGGTCATCATAATACGATTCAATACAGTGACGCAGAAGCCTTTCATCGATTTCGACACCGCTCCATTTTCCTTCTATAACCATCAAGCGATACAATTCTTTGAGGGAATGAAATCTTCTGATTTTTTGTTTTTCTGTCATCGCATATCTTATCGGAGATGGCTCCCTGGCTCAGGGATTCTCTCCAGTACCCCTGGAAAGAATTTTACCAAACACCTCGTCGAGCTTTGCAGTAAACGCCTTAACGTTTTTCTCCGCTTTTTCCAAATATTCCTCCTCATCGACGATGTCGTCCTCGTTTTCTTCCCGCCAATTGGAAATTGCAGTGATCACGGGGTCCGCGAACACATGTCCATACATTTTTTGAAGTTCTTCATCACTTGGAAAAGCCATTGTCCCCCAGCTCCTTTCACTCAAGCTCAAAACGGATTCCATGGCCTTTTTGGCCCAATTTGCCAGAAATTTTGCACAACACATTAATAAATTAAACATCCTCCTGTCTTGTGATGCACAAAATCCTTAAGGATAGCTTTTAAAGACAATCACTTATGCATAACTGGTCGTTCATGTTTCTGAGATACACATTGTGTTTTTCACAAAAAACTCAAGATTGCGGATCATGGCTTGCCCATTTGGCCAAATGCAAGCAAAATTTTTAACTACATATATTTCAATTAAATCATATGCATAATTTAAACGAAAATGCACAAAAAATGCGCAGAATTCTCAAGTATATAAAGTTTTATCCTACAATCAATTCGAATTACAATTTATTCTTACAATAGGTTACAAATTAGACCATAAAAAACCGATCACGCAACCAGAAAAAATTTCATCCAGTAATTTTTTTAATATTGACAAATCACGGAATCAATGAACCGTATAATCAAAACTGAGTGACCGCATGCGGCGGCTTGTCGCCAGAACAGGACAGTTAGTCACCTGCGAGACCATATCGGCATCAGGTGACTGGAATAATGTCACCAAAAAACCTACCATCCCTGCTACCGCTTGGTTTTGGTCGTTGGACCTTGTGCGCTTCAAGCTGTCACGCGGGGCAAACAGCCCACCTGCGTATCGTTTGGATCATGGATGGATAGGGATTCCTGATGAGTGTGGCAGATCACCACTTCCTGGACGTCATTCGAAAAGAAGGCGAAAGCGCATTGATGTGCTGGAGGAAGACGATGGGATGCAGGTCGCCAGGATTCGCGTTGCCAAATCCCGGCAACTGGTTGCCACCTCGGATGACCTTCTGCAACCTGATCATTCTTTTCCGGCTGCGTCAGGAGCGGCGTCTGACGACGGCGGAACTGGCCATCTCTACCCAGAAATCGGAGTCGGAAACCAGGTCTGCATTGGAGCGCCTGATCGAAACCGGTTTGCTGGTGGCGCATGGCACTGCCCGTGGTCGCACCTATACCTTGAGTGCCAAGGTATATCGAAAAGCGGGACAAAAAGCTGGCTATATCCGACAGGCCGGCTTCGATCCGATCCAGCAGGAACAGATGGTGCTGCGGTTCATGCAGGAGCATGGTTCCATCAAACGGGCTGATGTCATCGAGTTGTGCAGGATTTCGGCTTCACAGGCATACCATTTGCTTAACCGATTAAAAAAAGAGGGAAAAATAGTCAGGAATGGCACCCTTCGGCATGCCATCTATACGCGCAGGTCGTAGTCTACACACATGTGCATAGGATCTATGCACATGTGTATAGCCGTGTATTGAATGCCAAGGCCCTCGATCATCCGAGGGCCTTGCTGTTTTTCGGCTGGTGGCAAAGGAGGGGCGGTCAGGGTTCAACGGGAAGAGCGGCTGACTTTTTCCCGGAGAATCTGGCTCGGCTTGAAAGTGACGACGGTACGGGCAGTGATTTCCACTTCCTGGCCGGTCTTGGGATTGCGACCCTGGCGGGTGCGTTTTTTACGGGTGGTAAAATTTCCGAAGCCGGAAATTTTGACCGGATCCCCTTCTTCCAATTGATTGCGGATAATCTCGAACACCGATTCCACAATGTTGGCCGACTCCTTCTTTGACAGTCCGATCTTTTGATAGACGGTTTCCACGATATCAGCTTTGGTCATCTGGTCTCTCCAAGTTGGCCGAAAAACCCAATGAGGCGCATTCGCAAAGCCGCAGACCGTTTCCCGGGACGGGGGCGTCGTCTATGATGGTGTACCGAATGGGCCCTGGTTTTGCCTGGTCGCGCAGGTGCCGCATGGTGCGGGTGGTGCGGCATTCACCGGAATTTTCATTCTACCGTGTTTGTCTGGTCCGAGGAAAGCATCTATCCTTGTTATTGTGAATCTTTTTTATGCGCCCGGAACGGAGAGGGGTGGAATTCCCTGTCCGAGCGGGTTGGCATCGAGGTGAGCATGAATCGTTCAGAGGTACTTTTTTATCGTGCCCGGGAGGTGATTCCCGGGGGGGTCAACAGTCCGGTGCGGGCCTTCAAGTCGGTCGGGGGGACGCCTCCGTTCATCCAGTCGGCCTCGGGAGCGGAAATGACCGATGTGGATGGACGGACCTACATCGACTATGTGGGATCGTGGGGACCCATGATTGCCGGACACGCCCATCCCCGGGTGGTGGAGGCCATTTGTCAGGCAGCGGGCAAGAGTTCGTCTTTCGGGGCACCAACCGAGGCGGAGGTCCGCCTGGCCGAGGCCATTGTAGAACGGGTTCCGTCCGTGCAGATGGTCCGGCTGGTCAACTCCGGGACGGAAGCCACCATGAGTGCCTTGCGCCTGGCACGGGCTTTTACCGGTCGGCACGCCATTCTCAAGTTTGACGGCTGTTATCATGGGCATGGCGACAGCCTGCTGGTCAAGGCCGGCTCCGGGGCGGCCACTTTTGGGGTGCCGTCGTCGCCCGGGGTCCCTCCTTCCGTGGCACAGGATACGTTGACCCTGCCCTTCAACGATCTTTCGAAGGTGGAGGCCCTGTTTGCCGAACGTCCCGGAACCATTGCCGCCGTGATCGTCGAACCCGTGGCCGGCAACATGGGGTGTGTGCTGCCCGAGGCGGGTTATCTGGCCGGCCTGCAAAGAGTGTGTCGCGCCGATGGTGCCCTGCTGATCTTCGATGAGGTCATGACGGGATTTCGGGTCGCCCTGGGCGGGGCGCAATCCTTGTACGGAATCCAGCCGGATTTGACCACTTTGGGCAAGGTGATCGGTGGCGGGTTGCCCTTGGGGGCCTACGGCGGGCGTCGGGATATCATGGAACAGATCTCGCCATCCGGTCCGGTCTATCAGGCGGGTACCCTGTCGGGCAATCCCCTGGCCACGGCGGCAGGTCTGGCCACCCTGGACATTATTTCCGCGCCCGGTTTCTATGATACCCTGGAGCGGTCAACACATCGCCTGACCGAGGGCATCGGTGCGATTTTGACCGAGGCCGGCATTGCCCATTGCCGAACCCGGGTGGGGTCGATGTTTGGTCTGTTTTTCACCAATCTGCCCAGGGTGCGCGATTTTGCCGAGGCGGCAACCAGTGATCTGCAACGATTCAACCGCTGGTTTCATGGCATGTTGGCCGCCGGCGTCTATCTGGCTCCGAGCCAGTATGAGGCCGGGTTTGTCTCCATTCGGCATACCGATGCCCTGCTTGACCGGACCCTGGAAGCGGCCAGACAGGTCAGTCGCACATTGTAAAAAGGGGAATTTATTGTCGGGGTATGGGCAGGATGCCCGCGTTCCCGGGAGAAAATTCCGGGAACGCGGGTATCGCGCTCGTCAATGAAAATCGATACATCATACAGATGATGAGGTCACCCAACATGCCAGCCTCGAATGACACGATCTTGAATCTGATCCGTCAGTTCCGGAAACAAACCGGCATCCAGCCCATTCCACTCTCCGAGCGTGAATCCCGCTTGCCGATTGGTGCCATCGGCAGTGCCTTTGGCAAGAGTTCTCCGGAAAAGGCATCCCTCTCTCCTGCGGATGTCCCCCCGGAAAAGCCGGCACCATCGATCACGGCCAGGCCTTCGCCAAAAACCAATCCGGTCCAAATACCCGGAAATACCCCAAGGATGCGGCAACTGGATGCCTATAAACGTCGCCTGGGCCATTGATCATTTTTCAGTCAATAGTCCCGGATTTTTCTCCTTGCATATTTGGATTCCGACACCTTGCCCGCCGCTGGTCCATTCTGGTTCTTCGGCAGGAACGTAGCGGGGTCATCCGTTGCCAAACCTGGGCACGCCAAACGCTTTTCAATAATCTACAAATATTGTTCCAGGATTTTCGGCATGGCGACAAGGTCCTGTCGGGTGAGCAGGCGGATGTCGTTTCTTTTGGCTTCCGCGCATGCCCTGGCGCTGAAGCCTTTGGCATTGGTCAGGGCAATAAGGAAAGGCTTCTCGTACTCTTTCTGATACCGTTTTTTGGCACGCACCAGGTCATCCACAGCTTCGGTGTCACAAGTGGCTTCCGGTTGCCGGTGTTTGCATTGAATGATGATGGCACATTTTGTTTCTGGGTGAATGAGGATCCCATCGGCACCGCCATCACCCGGTCCCCCGGTTGGTGTCACCTGAAAGCCAACCGCCTGGGCCTGTTCCAGGACCCATCTTTCAAACTGTCCGGGTTCCATGCGGTCGATCTCTGCCAGAATTTCATTCATTTTCCTTGTGCTGTCCGGCATGACAGCCTCGTACAGTGTTGTTTCGTCGTGGCCGGGCAGGACGGGAGGCAGGAGCATGTTTTTGCCGAGTTCCCGCTTGCGGGTCAACAGGTCATCCAGTTTCCGGTCAAAGCTGACGGGAGCGATATCCTTGTCTGGATGGATGGCCATTGGATAATAGACGTGTACCGTTCTGGTCTGCCCGATGCGATACACCCGGTCGGTACATTGATCCTCGACAGCCGGATTCCACCAGCGGGAGAGGTGGATGACATGATTGGCAGCCGTCAGGGTCAGGCCGACACCGCCGGCCTTGGGCGAGAGAATCATGACATCGAACAGGCCTTGCCCGCGTTCCTTCTGGAATTCATGCACTGCTTCCTGGCGTTTTTCCCCGGCGATGGTGCCGTTGATGATCAACGGCAGATGGGGAAGTGCATAGCGACGTTTGAGCATGCCGGCAAGCCGGTCCTGCATCTCCAGGTCTTCCAAAAAAATCAACGCTTTTTCTTTCTTTTTGGCGATTTCGTCCAATACCCGGAAAGCGGCCAGAAAACGTGCCGACTGGAGCCGGTAGGCGTCGTCCTGGTTGCGCTCCTTGAGAGAGACATCCCTGGGACCGACCGGGTGCAGAGAGAGACCCCGCAAGGTGTGCAAGGTTTCCAGCATGCTTCCCTTGCGCCCGGGTTGATGGTCGAGAATCGTTTTGCGGTAAACCTCGGCCTGTTTTTGTGGCATGGTTTCAACGATGTTGTGTGGAATTTTTTCCGGCAATCCTGGCAAATGGTCATGTTTCATGCGCCGGAGCATGCGGGGAGGCCGATCTTGTTCTCCCCTGGTCAGCTTTTCATGCAGGTGTTGCAGGCTGGCAGGGTCTTCGGCACGATATTCCTGAACAAACGATTTGAGATTGCCCAGAAATCCAGGAATGGACAGATCCATGATGGACCATAGATCCGCCAGTTGGTTTTCGACCGGGGTGCCGGTCATGGTCAGTATCATGTCAGCCTTGACGCTTTTGGCCGCCCGGGCCAGTTGACACACCGGATTCTTGATTTTCTGTGCCTCGTCGAATACGGCAACGACAAAAGGAATGGATAAAAAGCTCATATGGTAGTCGCGCAAGGTTTCATAGCTGGTCAATACCAGCGAAGCATTTTTTATTTTTTCAATTTTCAAGCCCGGAGTGCCACGTTCAATGTCCGTGCCCTGGGTAAGTTCCTTCAAGGATCGCAGGTGGCTGCCATAGACCTGACAAAAGGGTTCCAGAAAACCATCCTGCAAGTGTCGGCGTGCCTCTTCCTGCCAGTTGACGAGCAGGCCGGTGGGAGCGACCACCAGAAGGGGTCGTTTTTCCCCTTTGCGGCGCAACCAGGCCAGAAACGCCAGGGCCTGAAGAGTCTTGCCCAGTCCCATGTCATCGGCCAGCAGGAGACCATGCAGACCTGCATGCCAGGATTGGCACAGCCACGCAAACCCTTCCTGCTGGTGAGGTTTCAGGGATGTGCGCAGGATGCCACTCAGCAAATCCGTGTCGGAGAGGGATTTTTCGTCTTTTTGGACAGTTTCGTGTCGGTAAACGACATTCTCATAGTTCTCCTTGACCTCGACAAAATATTTTTTCTTGTCTTCCTCATCTGTTTCCGGGTCGGAATCGATCTCGTCAGGGGGTGGCAGTTGCCGGGTATGAGAATGTAATTTTTCAAGAATTTCCGGCGTGGCGGGAACCTCCTGGCCGTTCCAGGATACTGTCGGTTCTTCGGCGGCCACGGCATCTTCGATCTTGCGGGTCAATTCGGGCAGTTCGTCGCGTCCCAGGGTTACCTCCTGATTGCCCAAAGTGATGCTGAACCGCTCCGGCAACCAGGTTTCCGATACCTGTTTCAAAAATGGTAAATGTTCCTGCTGCCACAGACCAATACCGAGAACCCGGTCGGAAAATTCCTCGGTTTCGATGAACAGGCTGTCGATGCTGGAGTCCGGCCAGGAGTCACCCAGAGTCTCCTTGAGATAGAGCCGGGGGGTGCGGACAAAATTCCGTCGGGTTTCCGGATCGGCTTGTTGCATGCGCCGGACGACGGTCAGAGCTTCCCGGCAGTCGGGATCGATGTAGAGGTAGGATCCATCGCTCAGGGCGTAACGATCCCGGCATTCCGTATAGCGGAGAAACCGATTTTTAATGAATACATTTTGATCTGCCTCGGTCAACAACCCTTCCGTTTCCGTAATTTCCCCATTTTCCTCGACGCTGCTTTCGCGCAGGCGTCGCGTGAAAAGAATCGGCTCGAAGGTGACGCCATCCTTGCCATCTTGCAAACGCAGGGAAAAGGCCGAGGCATGGGCCATGCGAATGGATCGGAAATAGCCGTCCATGCCGATTTTGTTTTCGGTTGCGGGGGCTGCCAGAATATCCTTGATGCGGGCCAACTGGGCAAAACGAATCGGATCATCTGCGGTTTTGCTGTTGCGAAAGACATCCACGGCCTCGACGATATCGAACATGGGGTTGGGAATGCGCCACTGGGAAGACCCTTGCATGAGAAAAGCCCCCAGACGCTGCCAGCCATGGAGTTCCCGGCCACGATCCATCCAGACGCAGGCAATCCGGAACTCTGCGTCGGTGATGGCTCCCCGGCTTTCCAAATGCAGGGTATGGGGCACGGGATCCGGCAATCCCATGGCCCGGGCGTGGGTCGTGCCCAGGTTGGCAACAACATCATGTCCCAGCATGATCGCTTCTGCATTTTCCAGACGCACGATACCGGGAAGTTCTTCGGCCAGACGGGCCTGGATCCAGTCCAGAGTGGCAAGCTGGTCGGCGGGGGCACGGTCACTCCATTTCACAACGGGAATGATGTGTTCTCTGAACAATTTTTTTTCGATCCGCTCCAGTCGGACTCCCTCTGGATGGACAACGTGCCGGAAATATTGATGGTTCATGATCCGCTTCTTTTCATGGCATGTAGGTACTTGCATGCATGTCAATGCCCGTCAGTTCCCGAATGCGGTTCGAAATTTTCAACTGCCAACCACCCTTGCCGGAAGGAGCCGAATGCGGGAAAGCCATGGATGGATCATCCTGGGCATTTAGTTGCCCGGCTTCGTATACATTCTGGTAAAAATTGGGCGCAGTGCTGTCATTGGCCCGCCAGATGCGGCATTTACCGATGAAACTCCAATCGGCGATGATCAACTCGCCGATCTTCATGAGAAGAACGGCCTGCTTGTTGGATGGACTTCCCCAGACACGTCCGAATCGACCCATGCCTGGATCCTGGTTTTCCCTGGATTTTGCACTTGCAAAGGCAGCCGGTTCTTTTGCCAGAACAACCCAGGCCTCGCGAATGTAACCTTTCCGGAAATAGGCCATCCAGAATGCCTGGCGAAACATCCATTGATCCGGTTCCTTCTGGTCGGCAAACTCTTTGACAATTGCGATGAATTGTTCCAGGGAAAAGCGCAGTAACCAGCGCAGAATGACATTCTTGTCCTGTTGATCCAGTCGGTCCCACGTGGAAGCGGAACTGATGCGGGGGTCACCGATCCGTTCCACCAGAAAGTTGCGGATGGCCTGCTTCATGGTCTCAGGGGGGTCATGATCACGAAATGGCGAGAGCAGGGCCGTAGTCAGTTTCGGGGCATGGATTGGGTGGCGCAACCCCTCTCTTTCCAGACCAGCCCAGGTCAGAAATTGCTGCATCTGGGCCGGAGTCATGGTCCCGGCTGCCAACTCCTTGTGGATGGTCCGCAATGCCCATGCAAACCCTGCCGCAGCAAATCCACCGACGGCCAGCGCATGCACCAGACCGGCTCCGGCGAAGATGGCAGCGAAATCGCGTTGCGGATGCGCCATGATGGCATCACACAAGCGCCTTGGTCCCGTGACCGGGTCAAATAATCGGTGATTTCGTTGCCTTGCTGCCCATTTCCAGTCCCAATGTCCCACGGCATCAGCAATCACCTTTGCCAAGGTTATAAAACCGGGTTTGCCGGGATCAAACTCCAGAAGATAAAAATGAATAAGCGTGCGCAGGGCACTACGTCGCGGGTGGGTGCCGAGTCTGCCGAGGTAGTCATTCAGGAAACCGGTTTCGGCCAACCAGGGTCTGGCACCTCGCCACAGGCACCAGGGAACTTCACGCCACATTCTGGCAGTGATGAAATGCAAGGTTCCTTCCTTCGTTGCCGTGCGCAGGGTTCGTTCAATGGCATCCAGATCAGGTGGTGGTTTGGGTGGTTTGCCTTCCAGGTTGCCCAGTTCCAGGAGGGCCTTTTCGAGATGCACGGGATGTTCGGGAGGCAAGGCCAGAGGTGGAAGGGCATGTCCATGGCGCAAGGTGGCCAAAAATTCCTTGAGTCCCATCAGCGTGGCTCCAGGAACTGTTTCTGGAACTGTTCCAACACTCGGGATGAGGGGCGTTCCATGACAATGCGCAGATCGATGCGGCGATTTTTGCGTTTGTTGTCGGGTGAATCGTTGTTGGCCACCGGGCGACGCCAGCCATAACCGGAGACGGAAAAGAGGGGTTTGCCGGCCCCGTTGATGAGACGTCCCAGTTCCGGATTGGCGTCGAGCAGGCCGAAAGTGGCAATGGCGCGCAGTGTCGAGAGATTCCAGTTGTAGGTTCTGCCTTTATCGGTATCGGTTCCCGTATCGTCGGTGTGGCCTTCCACGAAAATGGTCTCCACCCGGTTTTCCATGGGGAAACCGGAACAGGGGGCAGAGGGTGTGCCGGTCGCGACCGAGGCATAACAGGGCAGCACCTGAAGCAGTGCCCTGGCCAGAAGATCGACGGCGCGGCGTCCTTCCGGTTTCAGTTCGTGACTGCTGGAATCGAAGAGAATCTCTTCGGGCAGGCGAAGGATGCCGTTTTCCATGTCGAGACTGACCCGGATGCCCTCCTGGTGCAGGCGTTCGGCCACCTCTTCGATCAGGCGTTTGCGGCTGGCATCCACGCTGTTCAGGCGTTCCACCATTTTTCGCAATTGTTCCTTTTCCTGGCGTAACAGGTCTCTTTCCCGTTTGATCTGTTCCACCTCATCCTGTTTGACATCGGTGGCCTGACGCAATTGAATGGCAAAATACATCAAGAGAATAATGAAAACAAACAGAACCCCCACCATCATGTCGGTCATGGAAGCGAAATAATCTTCTTCTTTTTCTTCAGTGTTGCACTGTTTTACGCGATGGTGTCCATGGATCATGAGTCAATCTTTCGAAAAAAAACGAATGAAAAACTGGGATGGGGGTCCAGGGGGAAGGGCTGTG